>JBFGZP010000154.1:0-8051 GCA_041586695.1 Thauera sp. | reverse complement strand
GTAGTCCTTCCAGTTTCCGTCGTAGAGGTCACCCGCAATGACGACGAAATCGACCCGCTCGTCGATCGCTTCGTCCACCAGCCTGACGAAGGCGTCGCGCGTGGCCGTTCTCAAGACCTCGGTAGGTGCGTCCTTGTACGCGGCGAGTCCCAGAAGCGGGCTGTCGAGGTGGATGTCGGCTGCATGGATGAATTTCAAGAATGGCTCCAGACGTGGCGTTCAAATGAACTGATGTGGGCGCCGGCCGACACCAGACTGCGGAACTTGCCATTGTCGTCCTTCCGATGCCACCGCGAGCGGCGACGCCTGAGCCGGCACCTGCCGCAATCGAGCGCGCGGCGAAGGAAGTCGAGGGGCAGATCGTTTCCGCCGCGACCGCAAGGATCCGATAGAAGCTCGTACCGATCAAATCGGGAGCCTACACGGCATCGTCGATCGATCAAGTTCTGCAGGAACTCGGCCACGGCGAAACCACTCTTTGCCGGAACGATCCAACTCGCCGGCTGTTCCCGCTTCCCGGCATCCAATGCCGGCAGCGGAGGTTCGACGCGGTTTTCGCAAACGGCTCCCGATGCCCTTCCAGGAGGCAAGCTGCTACCGAAAACTTCGACCGCAGCAGCGCCATACGCCACGGCGCCGTGCTCGGAGGACCAATGCCTTCAAAGGCTTGCCAACAGCTTCTGGAAGTTGCGCTTCGGCTTCCACTGAAGTCGGATGGCCGCGAGTTCATCGCCGAAAATCCCGAGTTGCTTGTGCTCGGCCCGCAGTGCACGAATCGCCTTTACGACGGCAAAGGCACGCTCGTAGCGCGACCCGCGCGCGCCCTCCTCCACCGCATGGGGCAGCAGCCGTCGATACAGCGCAATGGCGTCCTCGAGTCGGTGGCGCGGCGCCGCCCACGCCCCCCGATGGTCCGCGGGGGTCCGCGGGAGCAGCACATCCCAGGCTTTCGCGAAGCTGCCTTGGATGCGGTAAGCCCTGCCTCGCCCGGCACCTCGGCGTAGTCGGGCAAGACCTCAGAATAGGTGACCCATTCGCCGTTCACTTGGAATTCGAAAAGTCGACCACAGTTGGGCAAGCCTTGGCCGGTATGAAACGGCGCGTGGCCGACTTTGACCCAAGCCGGCCGACTTTGGACCCGATTTGCCCCACGTTGGCCCCGTTTCGCGAGGATGCTGTCAAGCGCACGGAAGCCCGCCCCCATGCTGCCTCACGCAGGAGTGCTATTAGCACCCCGAATGTCAGTCCTTGCCGATAACAGCGTCAAAGTGATTCGAAACGGCGAAACCGTGTCGAATGACACGTCTTACCTCGTAATATTTCCCAAGCGTGGTGAGCCCGGACAACACCGCGTTCTCCGATGGGTTCGCCTGGTTCGGTGCAAGCACGACGGCGGACTGCACGCATCGGCCGAACCTGGTCGGCGACCGCAAACAGAAGGACTTGTCCACGTTCCAGCGGACCAACGCCCTCCTCGGCAAACTCTAGGCCGGCCTGAGTGGGCGCTACCGGGCATTCGGCTGCCGCGGATATTTGGCCCGCTATCGTGGTCGCGTTCTCCTATCGATTCTGCGTTGGCGCAGGCGGACTGGACAGCTACCGGAATCATCGCAGCATGCGGCGCTTCCTTCGGCGCACACCGCGTACGCGACGGCCCGCAGCTTCCGCCACATCCGCGAGGGAAACACAGCGCTTGATTGGGATGGCTGAGATTCATTCGTATTGAGGATCA
Source organism: Thauera sp. (assembly GCA_041586695.1). Taxonomy (GTDB): domain Bacteria; phylum Pseudomonadota; class Gammaproteobacteria; order Burkholderiales; family Rhodocyclaceae; genus Thauera. Next base: position 6,319 of record JBFGZP010000154.1, on the reverse strand, counting down.
AGATTCATGGGGGACAATGCAGTGTTCAAAGGAGCGAGGAAATCATGATTACGCGCATGGACCATTTTACGATCGTCACCGATCGCCTCGATGCAACCCGGGCGTTCTATTCCGACCTGCTCGAGATGAAGGAAGGCCCGCGGCCGCCGTTTCCGGTGCCCGGGTGCTGGTTCTATTGCGGCCAGGAACCCGTTCTTCATGTCATAGGCGTGCAACGCATGCCGGAACCGCGAAGAGGGGTACTCGACCACATGGCGTTTCGCGCGGAGGGATTGATGCGCGCGCTCGATCGTCTGGATGCGGCGCACGTCCCGTTCCGGATCGTCCGCTCGCCGGGTGCGGTCCGCACCTGGCAGGTCTTCTTCGACGATCCGAACGGCGTCGAGGTCGAGCTGGATTTCGACCCGGCGGAGACCGCTCCGGCCGACTGGAAAACGCGCAGTCGCCCGGTCTGAACGGGGAAGGCTAGACCAGACCGCCGTAACTTCCGCCATCCACCTGAAGGTTCTGGCCGGAGACGTAGGACGCCTGCACGGAGCACAGGAAGGCGCACGCGGCGCCAAACTCCTCGGGTCGGCCGAACCTTCTCGCCGCGACCGGCCTTAGCATCTGGCGCCGCGCATCACCCGGCGTGCAGGCCTTCGCCTTCGAAAGCTGATCGATCATGTAGCTCAGCCGGTCGGTCTCGATCCGTTCTGGCAACAGGTTGTTGATCGTGACGTTGTCGCGCACGACTTCCTTGGACAGTGCCTTCGAGAATGCGGTCAGACCGGCCCTCGAGGCCGTCGACAGTCCAAGCGGCAAGCTTGGGGATTTCACCATCGCGGAGGTGATGTTGACGATGCGTCCGAACTTGCGTGCCCGCATGCCATCGACCACCGCCTGCATCAGCAGTATTCCCGAGAGCATGTTGGCTTCGACCGCCCGCAGCCAGGCTGCGTGGTCCCAGTCCTCGATCTTGCCGGGTACCGGCCCGCCGTTATTGGTGACGAGGATGTCGGGCTGGTCGCACGCTGAAAGCAGCGTCTGCCGACCTCGCTCGGTATTGAGGTCGGCGACGACGCTCGCCGGCCGCACACAGGTCTGAGCCTCGATCTCGTCCGCCGCCCGGGACAAGCGCCCGGCGTCGCGCCCGTTCAGGATGACGATGCAACCCTCGCGGGCAAGTGCCAGCGCACAGGCTTTGCCGAGACCGCGCGAAGATGCGCACACGAGGGCCTTGCGGCCACTGATTCCGAAATCCATTCCAATCTCCTGCGATGCCGGGCCGACGATCGCACGGCGCGCGATCACGGCGTCGTCGGTCGATCCGGCGAAACGATTCGGGCCCGCCACTCGATGCGCTCGCGCGCGCCCATCCTCGTTGGCTTGGGCCGGGAAGCGCCGCTGAGGGCGAGAGGACAGGTCGATCTTGCTGCTGCGTATGCGTCGCTCTTGTGCGGCCGAGACACGAACCGGACCACTTGCGCTCGCGCCGCTCAAGAAATCGAAATCGGTTCCGTGCGCTCGCGCCGCCCCAGCCGCCGGGCCACCAGCACGCCCAGCCCCGAAAGCGCGAAGAGCGCGGCGGCGCCCGCCGCGAGCGACAGCGGCGAGCCCCACATCAACGGCGCGAGGACGGCGCTGAGGAAGGCATTGAAGCCGGTCTGCACCGAGAGCTGCACCGAAGAACCGGTGCCACGCCGCGTCGGTACGCAGTCGAGTCCAAGCAGGGTCAGCGCCGGAATTGCGAGGGCCATGCCGGCATTGAAAATGAACAGATAGACCACGAACCATATCACCCCGCTCGGGACGACTAGGCAGATCGCCAGGTTGTACACGGTCGCCAGCGTCATGATGAGAAACGCACACTGCAGCGTGCGTGTCGTGCTCCAGCATCGTGCAACGCGTCCGGCCAGCGCCGAACCGGATACGAGGCCGAGCGTCGCAGGGCCGAACATCCACAGGAAGTCGGCTTCGCCCAAGCCTAGGTGCTGCATCAGGAATACCGGCGCGGACACCACGTAGATGAAGAAGCCGCCGAACATGCAGGCGTACGCGATTGCCCAGGTCATGAAAACCGGATTTCCGAACACCGTGCGATATCCGCGCCAGAGGGGGCCCGGTGCGAACGGCTGGCGGCGCTCGGGCGGCAAGGTCTCGGGCAGGCGCAGGGCGACGGCGAGCAGCAGGCCGCCCGCGAGCAGGCCCAGGAAGACGAATACCGAACGCCAACCGAAGGCCACCTGGAGCCAACCACCGATCACCGGCGCGACGGCGGGCGCCAGCGAGAACATCATCACCACCTGCGACATCATGCGCTGTGCGAGCGCGCCTTCATGCATGTCGCGCACCACCGCTCGCCCGATGACGATGCCGGCACCGGCCGAGAAGCCCTGAAAGGCGCGCAGTATCCACAAGTGCTCGACCCGCGTTGCGAGCGCGCAGCCGAGCGACGCCAATGCATAGACGAACAGGCCCACCATTACCACCCGGCGGCGACCGAAGGAATCCGAGATCGCCCCATGCCACAGGGCCATGAACGCGAAGGCGACGAAGTAGATGGAGACAGTCTGCTGCAACGCCACCCGGTCGGTGCCGAGCACCACCGCCATCTCGCCGAACGACGGCAGATAAGTGTTGATCGAGAACGGACCGAGCATGGCGAGCCCGGCGAGGATCACCGTGGTACCGAGTTGTCCGGAAAGCCTTGCCTTGGGGGTCGACAGTCGCGTCAGTCCAGCATGCCGAGCACGGCCGAGATGTCCGCGCCCGGATCGGCGTCGGTGCCGTAGCTGTAATCGCCTTGTCGCTGCCGCTCGGCCAGTCGCGTCATCAACAGGCGGTAGCGGTTGCCCGGCCCGTCGAAGCGCGAGCTGAGGTCACGCCTGGCGGTCGGTTCGAAGTAACGTGCGTTCTGCGGGCGAAGCACCGAGTTGTCCTGAGGCTGGATCACATAGGAGATGCGTGGAATCAGCCAGCGGAAGGGCGCCGGCGCATGCACCGAATAGTTGGTTTGGTCCACCCGGGAGCGGTGCCTGCCCACCGGCACGAAGGGTTGCACATTCGGGATCGCATAGCCGGGCGTGAAGCGCGGGTAGGACACGCAGACGTTGTTGCGCAGATGCACATGCAGCACCGCGCGCAGATCCTGGTACTTGGCACGCACGCCGCCGATCCAGCGCATCACCGGCGCGACCGATTTCTGCGTGACGTTGCGGATCCGGGTGACGGTTTCCGAGGTGGAATGCACTTCCACGACGTCGCTTTCGCACTGGCCGTCACCAATCGAGTTGGCGTGGAGGAAGTCGGCATGGGTGAGGTCGATGAGGTTCTCCACCGACAAGGGCGACGCTGCGTCGAAGCGCACCGCCCGCTGCGTATAGCGCGGAATGGCGCGACCTTCGCGCGGCAGGAAGGGGATGTTCGGGACCAGCTCTTCGTGCGCGTGGTCCGGATTGCCATACCAGGCCCAGATGTAGCCGTAGCGCTCGAGCACCGGATAGACTCCGGCGCCACCGGTGAAGGCGCTCGCGGCATGGCGCAGCGCTTCGAGCCGGTCGGGGCGGAACTCGGCCGCATAGGCGCGGGCGCCGTCTCTCCAGAGATACACGTCCTGCGCGTGGATGATCCGGCGTAGTGGCCGATCGCCGACGTCGGCGCTGTAGGCCACCGGAAACCAGGTGTCACGCAGGTCGAGATTGCCCGGCACCCAGTCGCGCTTCGAACTCGCCACGGTCCCGCGGCCACCCGCGTCCAAGGGGAATCTGTCGTTCATGCGGCGTTCGGCTCCTGCTGTCCGCCGGCGCAGTCGGAACGCGGCCGGGACGTCGCCGCACGTCGTTCGCGGGACGGCGCCACCTCGAGGGAAGCGATGGCCGCGCCGTCGATGCGCGAGAAGACTTCGAACGGAGGACGGCCGGCCGCGCGCGCGATGCGCCAGCGCCATGACGCGTGCGCCACGCAGTCGGCATGGAGGAAACCGCGCCAGCACAGGCTCGTCGTGCCCCGCCGGTTCTCGCTCGCGGCGATGAGGACGGTCGCGAGCGGCGTTTCCTCGGCACTCATGAGCTCCACGCGAATGTCACCGCCATCGAGCGGTACGCGGGTTCGCAACAAGAGCGGGTGGTCACGCACGAAGGCGGGCGCAATGCCCCTGCCCCGCCATACCGCGCCGCGATCGAGCACCAGATGCGCACCGTCGCGGCGCGGGTCGCCGAGGAAAAAATCGGTGATCTGCACTCCCGCGAACGCGAGCAGCGATTCGGGCCCGTCGAGCATCACGTCGAGGTATTGACCGAACTCGATATTCGCCACTGCCGAACCCGTGTATTCGCGTCCGACGGCTCGATAACCGGCGCCCGGCAGACGCGTGGCCGGCGCTCCCGACCCGCGCCAGACATGGATGAAGCCATGGGATTCCGCCGCTGGATAGGCGATCGCGCCATAGCGTGCCGGCACACGTTCGTCGCGCCGCAGGTTGGGAATGTCCGTGCACCGCCCGCTTGCGCCGTCGAAGGTCCAGCCATGGTAGGGGCACTGCAGGCCACCCGCTTTCACCACGCCGGGCGAAAGCGGAACGCGCCGGTGCGGGCAGCGATCCTCGAGCGCGAACACCTCGCCCGCATCGTTGCGGAACAGGGCGAGCCGCTCGCCCTCGCAGGCCACGGCCAGCGCCTTGTCGCCCTGCACCGCCTCGGCGAGCGCAACCGTCCACCAGCGTCCCGTGTCCACCCGAGCGCCCCCCGGCACCATGCCGATCAGCGCCCGATCCGGGCGGTAATCTTCGCGTGCGGACCCGCGACCTGCGACGCCCACGCTTGCGCGGCCTGCTCGAGCGTGTAGTCGGCGTAGTCGACCTGGATATTCTGCTCGCGGGCGATGCGCAGCAGCCGCTCCCAGATCGCGCGGCGATCGGCCGGCGGGCGCTGCCCGGTGCCGATGCAAGACAGCGAGCGGAACAGCAGGTCGGCAATATCGAGGTCGAGCTGGCGTCCCGCGCCGGTGCCGATCGTCATGATCCGCGCGCCCCAGCGAGTGGCCTTGAGCGCGTTCAGCATCGGGCGGCCGCAGACCAGGTCGAGCACCACGTCGAAGCCCTCACCGCCGGCCGCCTTGAGCGCAGCCACGTCATCCTCTCCGCCCACCGTCACCACCTCGTCGGCCACCCCGCGCGCCTTCAGACGCTGCAGGGCTTCGGCCGAGCGCGCCGCCGCCACCACCTTGCCGGCCCCGAGAAAGCGCGCCAGCTGCAGCGCCACCTGGCCCAGCGTGCCGGTCGCGCCGAGCACCAGCACCTGTTCGCCCTTCTGGATGTTCGCCTTCTCGAGCGGGACCAGCGCCCCGGTCGCGGCGATCCCCATCGTGATCGCGGTCTTGTCGTCCACGCCGTCGGGCACGTCCCAGACTTCCTCGACCGGCACCAGCGTGCGCTCGGCCCAGGCGCCGAACGGCAACACCGAGCGTTCGCCGAAATACACCCGCCGGCCGTCGGCTGCGCGCCCCACCCCCTCGCCCCGAATCACGCACGGGTACTGCACGCCGAGGCGGTAGGCGCCGAGCACGTCCCAGCCGCCGAGACCTGCGGTGTCGACGTCGATGAGCACCGCGCCCTCCTGTGGCATCGGTTCCCGGAATTCCTGCACGACCGGGGCGGCGCCCCGCTCGGTGATGACCGCTGCTTTCATCGGGACCTCCCTACATGCCCTTCGCGCCGGTCTGCGCGAACAGGGCTTTCATGGCAACCAGGGACGGCGTATGGCAGGAAAAGCCGCCGTCCGCGACGAGGGTCGTGCCGGTGACGAAGGAGGATTCGTCCGACGCGAGAAAGGCGACGACATCCGCGATCTGGCGCGGGGTGCCGACGTCGGGGGTGAGATGGTTTTCGCGGATGATCTCGATCACCGCGGCGGGCATGGTCTCGTGAGCGTTCTCCGCCGGTGCGAGACCGATCTGCAGCGCGTTGGAACGGATGCCCTGCTTGCCGTATTGGGTCGCGATGGACTTGCTGAGCATCATCAGCGCCGCCTTCGATGCGGCATACGCCGACAGCGACAGGTCGCCCTGCGCGCCGAGCCCGGAGGTGGCGAAGATCAGCGAGCCCTTGCCGTTCTTGAGCATTTCGCGGATCGCGTACTTGCTGCACAGCATCGCGCCACGCAGGTTCACCGCCATCGCCCGGTCCCAGGCCTCGACGTCCATGTTGGCGACGTCGCGGTCGCGCCGGCGCTGGTCGACGCTCAGGATCGCCGCATTGCTGTAGAGCACGTCCACGCGCCCGAAGCGCGCCACCACCGCCTCCGCCATCGCGCCGACGTCGGCCTCCAGCGCGACGTCGGCG
>JBFGZP010000153.1:0-8053 GCA_041586695.1 Thauera sp. | reverse complement strand
GGAAACCACCCACTCGGGCAGGATCGACAGGCTCGAGCCGATCAGGTTGTGATAGACCTCCCACTTCGCGAACACGGCATAGGCCGGGGCGGTGACGTAGAGCAGGAAGATGAAGAACAGCGACCACAGCACCGAGCGCCGGGCATCGGCCACTCCGGGGGTGGTGTAGTAGCGCATGAGGATGTGCGGCAGTCCGGCGGTTCCGACCATGAGCACGAACATCAGGGCAAGAAAATTGTTGCGTGCCTTGTTCGACTCGGCCGGGGTGGCACCCGGGTGAGCCTCGGCATGGCGCGGCGGCGGTCGGGCGCGCTCCAGCGCTTCTGCGCGCTTGCGCTCCCACACGGCCCTCGCCTCGTCGGGCGAGCGTGGCAGGTCACGCAGCGCGCGCTCGGTGAACGCGATGTCGCGCGCCGGCGCGCCGGTCAGTCGCATGTCGTTGAGGCGCTCGATCAGGGCGCGCCGTTCGATTTCGAGTGACTCGGGCAGATCGGCGATCTTGGCGGCGTAATCCTGCGCGCGGTAGCGGTACAGCGTGCGCACCTCGATCTCGCCCGGCGCCTCGAGCAGGTCCACCTCACGATCGCTGATCTGCTGCAGCACGCTGCCATATACCGCCTGCGGGATCGGGATGCCGGTGAGCTTGTAGGACAGGATCACCACCGGCACCAGATAAGCGATGAGCAGGATCACGTACTGCGCCACCTGGGTCCAGGTCACGGCACGCATCCCGCCAAGGAAGGAACACACGAGGATCCCCGCCAGACCCACGAACAACCCGATCTCGAACTCTAGCCCGACGAAGCGGCTGGTCACCAGGCCCACGCCGTAGATCTGCGCCACCAGGTAGACGAAGCTCGCCAGCACGGTGGCGAACAGGCCGACCAGGCGGGCGACGTTGCCCTGGTAACGCGCACCGAGGAAATCGGGAATCGTGTACTGCCCGAACTTGCGCAGATAGGGCGCCAGCAAGAGCGCGACCAGCACGAAGCCCCCGGTCCAGCCGGTCACGAAGGCAAGTCCCTCGAAACCGGCGTAGTAAAGCGTTCCCGCCAGGCCGATGAACGAGGCCGCGCTCATCCAGTCGGCCGCGGTCGCCATGCCGTTGAACACGGCCGGCACGCGCCGGCCGGCGACGTAGTACTCCGATACGTCGGAGGTGCGGCTCATCACGCCGATGCCGGCGTAGATGGCGATCGTGACAAACAGGAAAACGTGACCGATTACCCTCTGCGACAGGCCGAAATACTCACCGACCGCCAGCAGCAGGACGAAGAAGGCGAAGCTGCCGGTGTACCAGCCGTAGTAGCGCCTCAGGCGCTGGGCGAACGGGCGGTTGCCGCTCAAGCGCGGCCGCCCGCGCGCAGGCCGCACTCGGCAGGCATCAGTACTTGATCCGCGCGTAGTAGGATTTCTCCGCCGCCTCGCGCGCCTCGCGCAGCGTACGGATTCCGTTCTCGGCCAGCAGCGGGAGCAGTTTGAGAAACACCTCCGCGGTCACGATCGCATCGCCAAGGGCCGTATGCCGCCCGACGATGGTGAGACCGAGCCGCTCGGCGATGGCCTCGAGGCGATGCGAGGCCTGGTTGGGCTGGATCACCGCCGACAGCAGCAGAGTGTCGAGCACCGGCTGGTCGAAACACAAGCCGGTCAGATCCTCCTTGAGCTGCAGGAAGCGCATGTCGAACGCGGCGTTGTGCGCGATCAGCACGGTGTCGGCGGCGAACGCGTGGAAGGCGGGCAGCACCGATTCGATCGTCGGCTGGCCGCGCAGCATCTCGGCGGTGATGCCGTGGATCTTCGCCGACTCGGCCGCGAGCGGGCGCCGCGGATCGACCAATTGCTCGAACGACTCGCTGCGCAGCAGCTTGTTGTTGAGCACGCGGGTGGCGCCGATCTGGATGATTTCGTCGCCCTGCGAGGGATTCAGACCGGTCGTTTCGGTGTCGAACACAGTGTACGCGAGCTCGGACAGCAGCCGGTCGTCCAACGCGTGTGACTTCTCCGACCAGGCGAAGAGATCGAAGTCGTAGTACTCGGGCCGGCTCTCTCCACGCAGGTAGGTTTCGGCCTCGACCTGCTCCTGCGGCACCGCCGCCGGCAGCAGGATGCGGAAGAAGGCGCGATGACGAACCTTTTCGCGCTCGAGCCACATCTCGCCGCCATGCCGGTCGATGACGTCACGCACCGTCAGCGGGCTTCTCTCGCCCTCGATCTGCATCGGATCGAGTTCCCAGCTCATCACCGTTTCTGTACTCATCGCCGCGCCCGACCAGATCAGGTCCAGGTGCACCAGCCTGCCTGCCGCGCTGAGACGGAAACGCACCTCGCGCACCTCGAATTCGTCGGCCAGCCGACTGGCGAGGTAGGTCAGCGCCTGCATCAGGGAGAAGCTGTCGACCTTGACCCACAGCGCCTCGTCGACTTCCTCGAGCTTGGTGCGAAGCCCGATGCGGCCCTCGATGCGGCGCTGGATCGCGGCGATCAGATCGGCGCCGAGCATCTCCTCGAGCGGCCAGCGCGCCTTGAGCGAATCGGCAAAGCGGTTCTCCGTGTCGTCGATGCGACGGCTCATCGACTGTACCTCGTCGCGGATCACCTTGCGGAAGCGCTCGCGCATGTCTTCCTGCAGGTCGGAGTAGTCCAGCATCTCTGCAGCCGCGCGCACGTTCGCCAGCGCGGCCCGGCTGCCCTCGGTGAGATCGTGCAGCATCTGGTCACGTCGGGACTCGTTCTCGAAATCGCGCGTGATGTTGTCGAGCATCAGGATGAAGCCGGTGGGCGTGCGCACCTTGGGAGGCGGAGCCCCCTCGGCGGCGACCTCGCCCTCACCGTCCGCCGGCTCGGAATCTGCAAGCACGCCGTCCGCCGCCGACAGCACCGGCGACATCTGCACCCGCAGCAGCTGGCCGGCCTTGGTCGTGGTCACGAAGTTGGCCTGCGGCTGGCCGGTACCGCGACGCAGCCGCTGCTGGATCGTCTCCAGGGCGTGGGCAATCAGGTTGCGCTCGAACACCGCGTAGATCGAGCGCCCCAGCCCGATCAGTTCGCCGCCGCCCGCCACCGCGGGGGCGTCGGACAAGGCACGGAACTGCATGCGGGCACTGTTGTTGTAGAGCAGTATCCGGCCATCCAGATTGCACACGACCACGCTCTGGGTCAGCTCCGACATGAGCGCCGCGAGGCGGTTCTTTTCCTGCTCGACCGACTCCTTCGCACGCGCGATCTGGGCCTCGACATCGGCCAGGATCTCGTCGCGCTGCCCGGCCAGATCGTTCGCCGCCCGCGCCAGCGACTGCACCTCGGGCGGCCCCTGCAGTTCGACACGAAAGCCGCGGTTGGCGCCGAGCATCAGCCGCAGTTGCTCCGCCATTCGCAGCAGGCCCTGGACGTACTGGCGAAACAGGTTACGCAGGATGGCGATCCCGCCGGCGAAGCCCACGATCGTGAGCAGGGTACCAATCGGCAGATGCGGCGAAATCACCTCGATCAGGCGCTGGCGGTCCTCGCCCTGTGACTCCAGCCACACGAGCAGGGCCGTGAGTATGAAGGGCCCGGTCATCAGCAGGCCGAGCACGATGACGGCCACGATGAAGCGTACGCGGGCGGACACTGCCTACGCCTCCAGCATGCTGCGAACCTTCTCTACAAGCTCCTTCGTCGAGAAGGGCTTGGTCATGTAGGCATCGGCGCCGAGCGCAAGCCCCTTGGCGACCTCGGTGTCGCGCCCCTTCGCAGTGAGCATCAGGATGCGAATGCCGGCCAGCGCCGGATCCGCCTTGATCTCCTGGCAGACCTCGAACCCGCTCTTCTTCGGCATCATGACGTCGAGCAGGACGAGGTCGGGCCGGTCCGCGCGGATGCGCTGCACCGCCTCGTCGCCGTCGGTCGCGACGATCACCTCGAAACCCTCGCGCTTCATCAGGAACTCGAGCGAAATCACGATGTTCTGCTCATCGTCGGCAATCAGAATCTTCTTTGTCATGCGCTCATCTCCCCCTCGGCGCTATTCTATGTCATCAGGCGTTCGGCGCCGACGGCAGCGGCAGCGAGAACGAGAAAGTGGCCCCCTCGCCCGGCACCGACTCGAGCCAGAGGCGACCGCCGAAGTGCTCGACGATCTGGCGGCTGATCGGCAAACCCAGGCCCGTGCCCTGCGGACGCGAGCGTTCGTCCCCACCCTGGCGGAATTTCTGGAAGACGACCGGCTCGAGCTCGGCTTCGATTCCGGGCCCATTGTCCGTGACGTCGACGCGGATCTCGTCCTCGCTGGCGCTCATCTTCACCTCGACGCGGCCCGAATCGGCCGGCACGAACTTCGCCGCATTCGACAGCAGATTGAGCATCACCTGCAGCAGGCGGTCGTGGTCCGCGCGCAACACGGGCACCGAATCGGGCAGATTCACTTCCACCACTGCGCCGCGATCGCGAAACAGCTGCGTCGTGGCATCCACCGCATGCTGGACCAGCTCGCACATGTCGATGTCGGTGTTGTGCCATTCGGCGTGGCCCGACTCGATCTTGGCGAGGTCGAGCACCTGATTCACCAGCCGCGTCAGGCGCACCGTTTCGGATACGATGATGCCGAGGAAACGCTGGCGGTCGGCCTGGTCGATGTCGGGGTCGTCGACCAGCATCTCGGAAAACGCCCTGATCGAAGTCAGCGGCGTGCGCAGTTCATGCGTGACCGAGGACATGAAGTCGTCCTTGAGGCGGTCCAGTTCCTTGAGCTGCTCGTTGGCGGCCCGCAGCTCGGCAGTTGCCGCCTCGAGCGCGAGCGACTTCTCCTCGAGCTGGTGCGAGTAGGCCCGCACCTGGGACGCCTCGTCGAGGATCTCCATCACCTCGTCGAGCCCCAGCGGCTCCTCCTGCACCACGGTCGAGACCATTGCACGCGCCGAGGCGCCGCCGATCGCACCGGCCAGGAGGGACTCGGCAAAGCGCACCAGCTCGGCATCGGCCTTCAGCTCCTCGATGCCGGCCAGGCCGTGCGAGCGCGCATAGGCGGAAAACGCCTCCTTGCTGCGTCGCTGGCCGAGAAAGCGCCCGACCAGCGGCAACAGGTCGCGCACTTCCGCGCTGCCGCGCCAGAAGCTCGCGGGCGGCTTTTCCCCGCGCCGGACGACGTCGACGAACAAGGTGCCCTGGCTGGCCTCGGCGCCAGTGGGCACACGCATCAGCGACACCACGACATAGCAGCCGATGTTGGCCGTCATGCTCCAGAACAAGGCATGGCTGATGTTGTCGAAACCCTCCAGGCCGAAGAGCTGCTCGGGGCGCAAGGCCGCGAACCCGAACAGGCCCTGTTCCAGGAAGGCCGGATCGAGCCAGCCCGACTTGGCGAACGACGGCAGCAGCAACGTGTAGCCCCAGATCGCGAAACCGGCCGACAGCCCGGCCAGTGCCCCCTCGCGCGTGCCGCCGCGCCAGTACATGCCGCCGAGCATCGCCGGCGCGAACTGCGCCACCGCGGCAAAGCTGATGAGCCCGATGCTCACCAGTGCGTAGGCCTCGCCGGCAAGGCGGAAGTACAGGTAGCCCAACAGCAGCACCGCGACGATCGCGCCCCGCCGGATGCCGAGCAACAGGCCGGTCAGATCGCCCTGGGGACCGCGGGTAAAACGTTCGCGGCGCAGCAGGATCGGCATCACCAGGTCGTTGCACACCATGGTCGACAGCGCGATGGTCTCGACGATGACCATTCCGGTCGCTGCGGACAGGCCGCCGATGAAGACGAACAGCGTGAGTGCCGCGTTGCCGTGTGCCATCGGCAGCGTCAGCACGAAGGTGTCCGGGTCGACCGTGCCGACGCCGAAATGCAGCAGCCCGCCGAGCGCGATCGGAACGACGAAGATGTTGATCGCGAGCAGGTAGGAGGGAAACAGCCAGGTCGCCCGACGCAGGTGTTGCTCGTTGACGTTCTCCACCACCGCGATCTGGAACTGCCGCGGCAGGAAGATGATCGACAGCATCGCCAGCAGCAGATGGGCGAACCAACCGCCATAGCCGAGGCGTCCTCCGCGGTCGAAGGCGAGCAGCTGTGACAATTCGGGGTGGGCGAAGGCACGATCGTAGAGATCGCCGAAGCCGTCGTAGAGCACGTAGGTGACGTAGATCCCGACGGCGAGGAAGGCGAGCAGCTTGACGACCGACTCGAACGCGATCGCCGCCACCATGCCCTCGTGGCGCTCGGTGGTGTCGAGGTGGCGCGTGCCGAACAGGATGGTGAAGGCAGCCAGCGTCAGGGCGATGTAGAGCGTGCTGTCGCGCCACCACTCCGCATGCCCGTGCACCCGGAATATCGCGTCGTGCTCGCCGATCAGCAGCGCATAGCCGCCCGAGATCGCCTTCAGCTGCAGCGCGATGTAGGGCACGATACCCACCACCGCGATCACGGTCACGAGCCCGCCCAGCAGGTGGCTCTTGCCGTAGCGCGATGCGATGAAGTCGGCGATCGAGGTGATGCGGTAGCTGCGGGCGATGCGGATCATCTTCAGCACCACCAGCCAGGCCAGTGCGAGCCCCAGGGTCGGCCCGAGGTAGGTCGGGAGAAATCCGATTCCGCCCGAGGCCGCCCGCCCCACGCTGCCGAAGTAGGTCCATGCGGTGCAATACACGGCCAGCGACAGGCCGTAGATCCACGGGTTGGCGATGATCGAACGGCCCTGATCGGCACGTCGATCACCAAAATAGGCGACGGCAAAGAGGATCAGCAGATAGCTGAAGGACGCGCCGACGATCAGCCAGCCCGGCAGCATGGCGATCTCCGGATCAGCGCGAGCCCCGCTCGGTGATCCAGGCGATGGCGATCAGCAGCCCGACCCAGACGGCGAACAGGTAGATGTGAAGCAGCGGCAGCCCGAACAGGCGCACCGGCCGGTCGAACAGGGATAGCAGCGGATAGTTCAGGAGCAGCACGCCGGCGATGAATACCGCCACCAGACGCTGCCCGGCGAGTCCCTTGCGCATCATGTCCCTCCCATGATGACCGCCCTGGCGTGGCCAGACGGTGGCGCCGCCCCACTCTTGAGGGCGGGTTCGGCGCTCCGTACAAGCAGGAGGCGCGTCTTGCGCGCGCCCGAGTCTCCTCCTCCCATGCCCGGCTCGTTGGCCGGGACTACTCCCGTCGGCTCTCCGGAACCGGCCTCAGGCCGGACCCGGATGACTGCGGGACAACCCTTCGTCAGCCCTTGAGCTGGTCGAGGATCGCGGGATTTTCCAGGGTCGAGGTGTCCTGCACGATTTCCTCGCCCTTCGCCAGCTGTCGCAGCAGGCGGCGCATGATCTTACCCGAACGCGTCTTCGGCAGGTTCTCTCCGAAGCGAATATCTTTCGGTTTCGCGATCGGCCCGATCTCGCGGCCCACCCAGGCAGCCAGTTCCTTGATCACCGCCGCCTTCTCGTCGCCGGTCGGGCGCGGACCCTTGAGCACCACGAAGGCGACGATCGCCTCGCCGGTGACGTCATCGGGGCGACCCACAACGGCCGCCTCGGCCACCTTCTCGTGCGCCACCAGGGCCGACTCGATCTCCATCGTACCCATGCGGTGGCCGGACACGTTCAGCACATCGTCGATACGGCCGGTGATGGTGAAGTAGCCCGTCTCCACGTCGCGGATCGCGCCGTCGCCGGCGAGATACAGCTTGCCCTTGAAGTCGTCCGGGAAGTAGGTCTTCTTGAAGCGCTCCGGATCGTTCCAGATCGTGCGGATCATCGCCGGCCAAGGCTTCTTGACCACGAGGATGCCGCCCTGGCCCCACGGCACTTCGGTGCCGGTCTCGTCGACCACGGTGACCTGGATGCCCGGGAAAGGCAGCGTGCATGAGCCCGGCACCAGCGGCGTGGCACCCGGCATCGGCGTGATCATGTGCGCGCCGGTCTCGGTCTGCCAGAAGGTGTCCACGATCGGGCAGCGGCCGCCGCCGACGTGCTCGTAGTACCACTCCCACGCGGCCGGGTTGATCGGCTCGCCCACCGAGCCGAGGATGCGCAGGCTCGTCAGATTGTACTTCTTGGGATGCACCGCCTCGTTGTTGTCGGCGGCCTTGATCAG
>JBFGZP010000152.1:0-8053 GCA_041586695.1 Thauera sp. | reverse complement strand
CGAAGCCAAACAGGAGAAAGAACAGCAGGAGACGAACAATCCACATGAGCGCGCGCATGGTCAGCATTATCCCCGAGCAAATGACAAAAAAGAAGGCGGCCGTTCAGGCCGCCTTCATAGCTTACATTCTAAACCGATCGCCGCGGTCAGCCCTCTAGATCCACACGCTCGCGCAATTCCTTGCCCGCCTTGAAGTGCGGCACGTACTTCTCGGGCACGTGCACCTTCTCACCGGATTTCGGGTTGCGCCCCACGCGAGGCGGACGGTAATTCAGCGCAAAGCTTCCAAACCCACGGATCTCTATACGATCCCCACGCGAAAGCGCGTCGGTCATCGCATCGAGAATCATCTTGACCGCATAATCGGCGTCCTTTGCGACCAGCTGGGGAAAACGCTCCGCCAGCTGCGCAATCAGCTCCGACTTGGTCATGATCGGCCGAATTAGGACTTGTGCTCGTTCAGCTTGGCCTTCAGCAACGCGCCCAGGTTGGTGGTACCAGTGGCAGCCGAACTCTCGGAAGCAAGCTTGTGCATGGCTTCGGACTGGTCTACCTGATCCTTGGCGCGGATCGACAGGTTGATCGAACGGGTCTTGCGATCGACGTTGATGACCAGCGCCTCGATTTCGTCACCTTCCTTGAGCATCGTGGTGAGGTCATCAACACGGTGCGGGGCAGCTTCGGAAGCGCGCAGGTAGGCCTCGACATCGTCGCCGAGCGAGATCACCGCGCCGCGGGCCTCGACCGACTTCACGGTGCCGCGCACGAGGGTGTTCTTCTCGTGGGTGGCAATGAAGCTGGTGTACGGGTCGCCTTCGAGCTGCTTGATGCCCAGCGAGATGCGCTCGCGCTCGACATCGATGGCCAGAACGACGGCCTCGACCTCGTCGCCCTTCTTGAAGCGGCGGACGGCGTCTTCGCCGGACTCGCTCCAGGACAGGTCGGACAGATGCACCAGACCATCGATGCCGCCTTCCAGGCCGATGAACACGCCGAAGTCGGTGATCGACTTGATCTGGCCGCGGACCTTATCGCCCTTCTTGTGGTTGATGGCGAAATCGTCCCACGGGTTGGACAGGCACTGCTTCATGCCCAGCGAGATGCGGCGACGATCTTCGTCGATTTCGAGGATCATGACCTCGACCTCGTCGCCCAGCTGGACGACCTTGGTCGGGTGGATGTTCTTGTTGGTCCAGTCCATCTCGGACACGTGAACCAGTCCCTCGATGCCCTGCTCGACCTCGACGAATGCGCCGTAGTCGGTGATGTTCGTGACCTTGCCGAACAGGCGGGTACCCTGCGGATAGCGGCGCGAAATGCCGACCCACGGATCTTCGCCGAGCTGCTTGAGACCGAGGGAGACGCGATTCTTCTCCTGGTCGAACTTGAGCACCTTGGCTTCGATTTCGTCGCCGACATTGAGCACTTCCGACGGGTGACGCACGCGACGCCAGGCAAGGTCGGTGATGTGCAGCAGGCCGTCGATACCGCCGAGGTCCACGAACGCGCCGTAGTCGGTGATGTTCTTGACGATACCCTTGATGACGGTGCCTTCACGCAGATTGGCGAGCAGCTTTTCGCGCTCTTCGCCCATCGACTCTTCGAGCACGGCACGGCGCGACACGACGACGTTGTTGCGCTTGCGGTCGAGCTTGATGACCTTGAATTCGAATTCCTTGCCTTCGTACGGCGTGGTGTCCTTGACCGGACGCATGTCGACCAGCGAGCCGGGCAGGAAGGCACGGATGCTGTTGGTCATGACCGTCAGGCCACCCTTGACGCGGCCGGTGATCACACCCTTGACCAGCGAAGCCTCGTTCAGCGCCTTTTCGAGGTCGTTCCAGGCGGCAATGCGCTTGGCCTTGTCGCGAGACAGGCGGGTTTCGCCGTAGCCGTCTTCCAGCGCGTCGATCGCAACGTGGACGAAATCACCCACATTGACTTCGAGTTCGCCGCGGTCGTTGCGGAACTCTTCGATGGGCACATAGCTTTCGGACTTGAGACCGGCGTTGACGACGACGACGTTCTGGTCGATGCGCACGACTTCGGCGGTGATGACTTCACCGATGCGCATTTCCTGCAGGGCGAGGCTTTCCTCGAACAGATCGGCAAAGCTCTCTTCGAAGGAAACGGGGGTGGCAGTGGACATAAAGGAGAAATCCGGGACCGGCGTGCGACGGCAAGCAAAGTAGGTTGAAAAAGCGCGCGGGGCACCTGCCCTGCGCACGTCACATCAGCCGGCGACCAGCCCCCGACCCCGCACGAGATCGAGCACGAAAGCCACGGCGGCGTCGACGTCCAGTTCGGTCGTATCGAGCAGCACCGCATCCGGCATCTTCTTCAGGGGCGCCACGGACCGCGCGGCATCGCGCGCATCCCGTTCGTGCAAGTCCTTCAGAAGACTTTCCATGT
Organism: Thauera sp.; assembly: GCA_041586695.1. Taxonomy (GTDB): domain Bacteria; phylum Pseudomonadota; class Gammaproteobacteria; order Burkholderiales; family Rhodocyclaceae; genus Thauera. The sequence continues at coordinate 5,641 of JBFGZP010000152.1, read as the reverse complement.
TAGCAGTCGAACCCTTTTCGATCAACTGCTTATAGCGGCGTTCGGCGCGGGCCTCGGCCGTGGCAGTAAGAAAGACCTTGACTGTCGCGTCGGGGAACACGACCGAGCCCATGTCGCGCCCCTCGGCGACGAGACCCGGGCGGACGCGATAATCGCGCTGGCGATCGAGCAGGGCCTCGCGCAGCGCCGGCAGGGCCGCCACCTTCGATGCGCCCGCCGAGCACGCCTCGGAGCGAATCGCATCGCTCACGTCGTCGCCATCGAGCAGGATGCGCCCCTGCTCGAACCGCGCCGGCAGCGCCGCCGCCAGCCGAGCGATGGCGCCCTCGTTGTCGAGGTCGACACCGGCGCGCATCGCGGCGAGCGCCACCAGGCGGTAGAGCGAGCCGCTGTCCAGGTACTGCCAGCCCAGCGCCGCAGCCACCTTCGCTGCCACTGTCCCCTTGCCCGAGGCCGACGGGCCGTCGATCGCGACCACGCCAACGGGCGTCGTGACCCTGGCGAAGGCATCGAAATAGCCCGGAAAGGTCTTGTTGACGCACTTGGGGTCGTTGATCCGGATACGGCAGGCGCCGAGCGTGACGAGCGAGAAGCACATCGCCATGCGATGGTCGTCGTAGGTGTCGATTGCGGCCGGTCGCAGGCTCACGGGCGGCGTCACGCGCAGGTAGTCTGCGCCCTCCTCCACCTCGGCGCCGATCTTGCGCAGTTCGATCGCCATCGCCGCCAGGCGGTCGGTTTCCTTCACCCGCCAGCTGGCGATGTTGCGCAGCCGGCACGGCCCGTCGGCGAACAGGGCCGCCACCGCGAGCGTCATCGCCGCGTCCGGGATGTGGTTGAGGTCGAGATCGAAGGCCTTCAGACGACCCGAGGCGGGCGCCGCCGCTTCGATCCAGTTGTCGCCCATGCTGATGCGCGCGCCGAGTTGGCCGAGTGCTTCCGCGAAGCGCACGTCGCCCTGGATGCTCGCACGGCCCACGCCCTCCACCCGCAAGGGGCCGCCGCCGATGGCGCCAGCGGCGAGGAAATACGACGCGGACGAAGCATCGCCCTCGACGAAGATGGTGCCGGGGCTCCGATAGCGGGCGCCCCCGGGGACGACGAAGGCCGCCCAGCCCTCGCGCGTGACCTCGACGCCGAAGCGCGCCATCAGGTCCAGCGTGATCGCGATGTAGGGCTTGGAGATCAGTTCGCCGACCACCTCGACGCGGGTCTGCACGCCGGTCAGCGGCAGCGCCATCAGCAAGGCGGTGAGGAACTGGCTCGAGACGTCGCCGCGCACGTGCACCACGCCGCCGGGACGAATCGACGCCGGACGCAGGTGCAGCGGCGGAAAGCCTTCGGTAGCCGTGCACGTGATGTCGGCACCGAGCGTGCGCAACGCGTCGACCAGATCGCCGATCGGCCGCTCGTGCATGCGCGGCACCCCGGACAGGCGGTATTCGCCGCCCGACAGCGCCAACGCCGCGGTGAGCGGACGGAAGGCCGTGCCGGCGTTGCCGAGGAAGAGCTCGGCGTGCTTGACCGGGAAAGGACCGCCGACACCGTGTACGCGGTAGTCGAGCGAATCGCCGTCGCGCTGCCACTGCACGCCGAGCAGGCGCAAGGCCTCCAGCATGCGCTCGACATCATCGGAACTGAGCAGATCGCGGATCTCGGTCTCGCCGTCGGCGAGTGCGGCGAGGAGCAGCACGCGGTTCGAGATGCTCTTGGAACCGGGCAGTCGCACGCTGCCGGCCGCGCCCAGCATCGGGGGCAGGTCGAGAAATTCCATCATTGCCTCATCAAGCGGTCCTGACGTGCAGGATCATTCAGCGGTTTGTACGGGGAGGCCTTCGGCCCAGGCGTTGCGGGCCCGGCGGGCGCGCTCGAACACCGCCTCGAGCGCCGCGCCGTCGCCGGCGGCGAGCAGCGCGCGCAGGCGGGCGAGTTCGGCGAGATAGGTGTCGAGTTCGTCGAGCAGTGCCACCCGGTTGGCCACGCAGATATCGCGCCACATCTCCGGATGGCTGCCGGCGATCCGGGTGAAATCGCGAAAGCCGCTTGCCGCGTGGGAAAACAGCAGTTCCGAGTTGTCGCGCGCGGCCAGGTCGTCGACGAGGCCGAAAGCGAGCAGATGGGGCAGATGGCTGACTGCGGCGAAGACGCGATCGTGATCCTGTGGCGACATATCGACCACCGTCGCCCCGCAGGCCCGCCAGACGGCGCGCACGCGCTCCACCGCCGCCGGGTCGTTGTGCGGCAGCGGCGTGACCACCACCTTGCGGCCGGCGAACAGTTCCGCGCAGGCCGCCTCCACGCCGCTGCGTTCGGCACCGGCAATCGGATGCGCGGGGACGACATGCGCCAGCTGCGGGCCGAAGTGGCGGTGGATTGCCGTGACGATGTCGCGCTTGGTGCTGCCGGCGTCGGTCACCACGGTGCCCGGCTGCAGGTGCGGTGCCATCGCCGCCATAACCGCATCCATCTGCCCGACTGGGGTTGCCAGCAAGACCAGGTCGGCGCCGTCGAGCGCATCGGCCCAGCCCTCGGCGATGTCGTCTATGACGCCGAGGGCGCGCGCGCGCTCGAGCGCGGCGGGACTGCGACCGACTCCGACGATGCGACCGACGGCGCCAGCGCGGCGCAACGCGAGCGCGAACGAGCCCCCGATCAGGCCGACACCGCAGACCACCAGCTTGTCGATCAGGGGCATCGTCCTTGCTCCCACCATCAGCCCAGCGCCTGTTCGAGCGCGGCGATGAAGCGGGCGTTCTCCCACGGCAGGCCGATCGACACCCGCAGCCATTCGGGCATGCCATAGCCCGCGATCGGGCGCACGATCACGCCCTGCTTGAGCAGCGCCGTATTGACCGCGGCGGCATCGCCGACCTTGACGCTGACGAAATTGCCCGCCGACGGAATCCACTGCAGGCCCATTGCGGCGAACGCCTCGGTGAGCTGCTCCATCCCGCGCCGATTGAGCTCGGCACTTCGGGCCAGGAACTCCTCGTCCGCCAGCGCCGCCTCGGCCGCGGCCAGCGCGACGCTGGAGACATTGAAGGGCTGGCGCACGCGGTTCATCAGGTCGGCCACCTCCGGATGGGCGATCGCGTAGCCGATGCGCAGACCGGCCAGGCCATAAGCCTTGGACAGGGTGCGCGACACCAGCAAATTGGGGAAGCGCTCGAGCCAGGCGATGGAGTCGTAGCGTTGGGCGGCCGACAGGTATTCGGTGTAGGCCTCGTCCAGTACGACCAGCACGTCCGGCGGCACCCTGCCGAGGAAAGCCTCGAGTTCTGCGCCGGAGACGAAGGTGCCGGTCGGATTGTTCGGGTTGGCGAGGAACACGACGCGGGTGTCGGGCGAAATCGCCGCAGCCATCGCGTCGAGATCGTGACCGAAATCCCGCGCCGGGACCTCGATGCCGCGGGCGCCGATCGCCTTGGTCGCCAGCGGATAGACCGCGAACGCATGCTGCGCGTACACCGCTGACAGACCGGGCGCGAGAAAGGCGTGGGCAGCGAGTTCGAGGATGTCGTTGGAACCGTTGCCGATGACGAGCTGCGCGGCCTGCACGCCGAACTTGCGGCACAGCGCCGCCTTCAGCGCGAAGGCGCCGCCATCGGGATAGCGCGCGAGATCGCTCAGCGCCGCCTGGGCTGCAGCGCGTGCGTGCGCACCCATGCCGAGCGGGTTCTCGTTGGAAGCGAGTTTGACAATGCTCGCTTCGGCAATGCCCATCTCGCGCGCCAGCTCCGAAATCGGCTTGCCGGGCTGGTAGGGCATGATGGAACGGATGTATTCGGGTGCCTGGCTGGCAACGCTCATTGGTGTCTCCTGTCGGCGCCCGGCGGCCATCCGGGCGCGTTCCTGGACCGTGGTCCGACGATGGCCGAAGGCGGCCGGATCAGATCGCTGCCACCGGGTACGATCCCAGCACCTTGACGAAGGCTGCGCGGTCGTTGAGTTCCTTCAGCGCGGCGGCGACCCCCACGTCCAGCTGGTGGCCCTGGATGTCGGCGTAGAACACGTACTCCCACAAGCCCGAGCGCGCAGGCCGGGACTGCAGCTTGGTCATGTCGACGCCGTGCCGCGCGAGCGGTTCGAGCAGCGTGTGAATCGCGCCCGGGCGATTCGGCGCCGAGAACACCAGCGAGGTGCGGTCCTGGCCCGACGGGCCGGCATCGTGGTCGGCGATCACGAGGAAGCGCGTGCTGTTGTTGGGGTCGTCCTCGATGTTGGGCGCGAGGATGTTGAGGCCGTACAGCTGCGCGGCGGCGTCGCCCGCGATCGCGCAGGATTCCGGGTCTTCCGCGGCCAGGCGCGCGGCTTCGGCATTGCTCGCCACCGGTACGCGCGGCAGATGGGCGAGGTTGCGGTTGAGCCACTCGTGGCATTGAGCCAGCGACTGGGCGTGGGAGTAGAGCCGCTTGGCCGCGCCGATCCCCTCCGCCCGTGACATGAGCTGCTGGTGAATGCGCAGCTTCACCTCCCCGCACACCTTCAGCGGGTTCGCCAGCAACTGGTCGAGCGTGCCCCCGACGGCCCCTTCGGTCGAGTTCTCGACCGGCACCACGCCGTAGTCGGCGTTGCCGGCCTCGACCGCGCGGAACACGTCGTCGATGTTGGCCATCGGCAGAAAGCTCGGCGCGGAACCGAAATGCTTGCGGCTCGCGCTCTCGGAGAAAGTGCCCGCGGGGCCGAGGTAGGCCACCCTCAGCGGCTGCTCGAGGCCGAGGCAGGCCGACATGATCTCGCGGAAGATCGTCTTCACCGCATCCGCGGGCAACGGTCCGGGATTGAGGTCGGCCAGGCGGCGCAGGACCTGGGCTTCGCGCTCCGGGCGATAGACCACGTTGCCCTGCTTGATCTCGCCCACGCGCTGGGCGCAGCGGGCACGCTCTGCGAGCCGGGCCAGGATTTCCTCGTCGAGGCGGTCGATCTGGTTACGCAGTTTCAGCAGTTCGTCGCTCATGGTCGGTCTTCAGTATGTGGTTCGCCGGGCGGGCGCGGGCGGCCTGCCCGGTCTTTCGAGTCAGCCCTTGCGCAGCGCGAAGTCGCGCATGAACTCGACCAGCGCCTGAACGCCGGCGAGCGGCATCGCATTGTAGATCGAGGCCCGCATGCCCCCGACCGACTTGTGCCCCTTGAGTTGCACCAGCCCCGCCGTCCTGGACTCGGCCAGGAAGCTGTCGTTGAGCGATTCGTCGGCGAGGAAGAAGGGCACGTTCATGCGCGAGCGGCACGCGGGGTCGACCCGATTGGTGTAGAAGCCGCTGCCGTCGAGGAAATCGTACAACAGCTTCGCCTTGGCGATGTTCTGCGCCTCGATGGCGGCAAGCCCGCCCTGACGCTTGAGCCACGCGAACACCAGGCCGGCGATGTAGATGCCGTAGGTCGGCGGCGTGTTGTACATCGAGCCGTTGTCCGCCACCACCTTGTAATCGAAAGCGCTCGGACAGTGCGGCGCGGCACGGCCGAGCAGGTCCTCGCGCACGATCACGATCGTCAGTCCCGCCGGACCAATGTTCTTCTGCGCGCCGGCGAAGATCAGGCCGTACTTCGCCACGTCGATCCGGCGCGACAGGATGTGCGAGGACATGTCGGCGACCACCGGCACCGCGTCGCGTCCGATCTGCGCCAGATCCGGCGCGAAGGG
>JBFGZP010000151.1:0-8073 GCA_041586695.1 Thauera sp. | reverse complement strand
TTGCGATCTCGACTCAATGATTTCTCCGGCGCTTACATGGATTCGGGCGCGGACACGCCCAGCAGCGCAAGGCCGCTCGCCAGCACCTGCCGGACCGCGGCGGCGAGGGCGAGGCGCGCGAGCCTGAGCCCGTCGTCCTCGACCAGCATGCGCTCGGCGTTGTACCAGCTGTGGAAGTCGGCGGCGAGGTCCTTCAGGTAGAAGGCGATCTGGTGCGGCGCATGGTCGTCGGCGGCCGACTCGACGGTCTCGGGGAAGGTGGCCAGCCGGGCGCAGAGGGCGAGCTCACGCTCGTTCGCGAGTCGCGCGAGATCGGCCGCGGCGAGCTCCGCCGCCTCCCCGCCCCACTGGTTCAGCACCGAGCACACCCGCGCGTGCGCGTACTGGACGTAATACACCGGGTTCTCGTTGCTCTGGCTCTTGGCCAGGTCGAGGTCGAAATCCAGGTGCTGGTCGGACTTGCGCAGCACGTAGAAGAAGCGGCAGGCGTCGTTGCCGACCTCCTTGCGCAGCTCGCGCAGGGTGACGAACTCGCCCGAACGGGTGGACATCGAGGTCTTCTGGCCGTTGCGGTAGAGCACCGCGAACTGCACCAGGGCGACCTCGAGCTTCTCCGGCGGCAGGCCGAGGGCGGCGATAGCGCCCTTTACCCGCGGGATATAGCCGTGGTGATCCGCGCCCCAGATATCGATGATGCGGTCGAAGCCGCGCTCGTATTTGTTCAGGTGATAGGCGATGTCGGAGGCGAAATAGGTATACATGCCGTTCTCGCGCTGGACGACGCGGTCCTTCTCGTCGCCGAAGGCGGTGGAGCGGAACCACTTCGCCCCGTCCTGCAGGTAGATGTGGCCCTGGCGCTCGAGCTGGCTCACGGCGCGCTCGACCAGGCCGGTGTCGAACAGGCTCTGCTCGGAGAACCACTTGTCGAAGCGCACGCCGAATTCCTGCAGGTCCTCGCGACCGTCGCCGAGTTGCTCGTTGAGCGCGAAGCCATGCACCCACGCGTAGTCCTCTCCCAGCAGGCGCTTGGCGTTGGCGATCAGCGCGTCGAGATGCTCCTCGCGCTGCTGCCTGGCCTCGTCGTCCTTGCGCTCGGCCGCCGGCAGGCCCGGCGTGCCGGCCAGGACCTGGGCCACGCTGACGCCGGCAAAGCGGTCCTGATGGGCGTCGCGCATGTCGCGGCCCATGTCGATGACGTAACCGCCCTGGTAGGCGTTGGGCGGGAACGGAATCTCGATGCCGAAGAAGGCGAGGTAGCGCAGCCAGGTCGACAGCGCGAGGATGTCCATCTGCCGCCCGGCGTCGTTCACGTAGTATTCGCGGGTGACGCTGTAGCCGGCGAAGGCCAGCACATCCGCCAGCGACGCGCCATAGGCCGCGCCGCGGCCGTGGCCGACGTGCAGCGGACCGGTCGGGTTCGCCGACACGAACTCGACCTGCACCCTGGCGTTCTTGCTCGCGCCGCGACCGAAGTCGGCGCCGCGCGCCAGCACCTCGGCGACGACGCCGGTCTTGGCCGCGGTGGCGAGGGTGAAGTTGATGAAGCCGGCGCCGGCCACTTCGGCCCTGGCCAGCAGGGGCGAGGGCGGCAGTTCGGCCAGCAGGAGCGCGGCGAGCTGGCGCGGATTGCGCTTCAGCGGCTTGGCGAGCTGCAGCGCGAGATTGGTGGCGAAATCGCCGTGGCTCGCCTGTTTCGGACGTTCCAGCAGGATGGTGATGTCGGCGTGGTCCGGCGCGACGCTCTTGAGCGCGGCTCTGAGCAGATCGGTCAGCAGTACTTTCGGGTCGGCGCTCATGGCACTCGGAAAAGATCGAAACGCGCGATTATAACGGATCGCCCCGCCTTGCCCGGCGCAGCTTGTGTCCGCAAGTTGCCGCCGGAATACCCCGGCCCCAGCTTCCCCCTGCCACCCTTTCGGGCTACAGTCCGCCCTTTATCAGACCGCCGAACCCGCCGTGCGCCTCCTGCGTCTCGCCAAGATAGCCTCCGTCAGTCTGCGCTTCGGCCTCGATCGCATGGTCCTCGACGCCGACAGCAGCGGCCGCCTGGCGCGCGTCTGGCATGCGGTGTTCTTCTGGCGGCGCTTCTCCGAACCACGCGGCGTGCGCCTGCGCCGCGCGCTCGAATCGCTCGGGCCGATCTTCGTCAAGTTCGGCCAGATGCTGTCGACCCGGCGCGACCTGCTGCCGCCCGACCTTGCCGACGAGCTCGCCCTGCTGCAGGACCGCGTGCCGCCCTTCCCCATCGACCAGGCGTTGAGGGTACTCGAAGGTTTCTACGGCAAACCGATCGACGAGGTGTTCGGCAACTTCGCCCGTATCCCGGTGGCCTCGGCCTCGGTCGCGCAGGTGCATTTCGCCGAGCTGCCCGACGGCACCGAAGTGGCGGTGAAGGTCCTGCGCCCCGGCATCGAGCGCGTCATCGCGCACGACCTCTCCCTGCTGGAAGTCGCGGCCATGGTGCTGGAGAAGATCTGGCCGGAGGGGCGGCGGCTCAAGCCACGCGAAGTGGTGGCCGAATTCACCAAGTACCTCAACGACGAACTCGACCTCATGCGCGAAGCGGCGAACTGCTCGCAGTTGCGGCGCAATTTCAAGGACTCGCCGCTGCTGCGGGTCCCCGAGGTGCATTGGGACTGGTGCGGCCGCAACGTCATGGTCATGGAACGCATGCACGGCATTCAGATCTCGCAAACCACGGCCTTGCGCGCGCAGGGCACGGACCTGTCGGCCTTGTCGCGCGCCGGCGTCGAGATCTTCTTCACCCAGGTGTTCCGTGACGGCTTCTTCCACGCCGACATGCATCCGGGCAACATCTTCGTGGATCAGGACGGCAGCTATATCGCCCTCGATTTCGGCATCATGGGCACGCTCAACGAGGTCGACAAGAACTACCTCGCGCAGAACTTCCTCGCCTTCTTCAAGCGCGACTACAACCGCGTGGCGATGGCGCACATCGAGGCCGGCTGGGTGCCGGCGAAGACCCGGGTGGACGAGTTCGAGGCGGCGATCCGCACCGTGTGCGAGCCCATTTTCGACAAGCCGCTGAAGGACATCTCCTTCGGCAAGACGCTGCTGCGCCTGTTCCAGACCGCGCGCCGCTTCGAGATGGAGGTGCAGCCGCAGCTCGTGCTGCTGCAGAAGACGCTGCTCAACATCGAGGGCCTCGGCCGCCAGCTCGACCCCGAGCTCGATCTGTGGAAAACGGCGAAACCCTTTCTGCAGCGCTGGATGGACGAGCAGATGGGCTGGCGGGCGATGGTCCGCGGGGTCAAGGAAGAGGCGCCGAGCTGGGCCGGCACCCTGCCCCAGCTGCCGCGGCTGGTGCATCACGCGCTGACCGAATCGGGCCGGCAGCAGACAGCACAGCAGCAGCAGCTCGACCAGCTCGCGGCAGGGCAGCGCCAGCTCGGCCGCCTGTTGACCGTGGTCGGGCTGCTTGCGGCGGCGCTGCTTGCGATCGAGCTGTACCGGACGTTCGGCTGACAGCTTCGATGCCGGCGCCGGCGCAGCGGCCGGGCGCGAACCCCGGATGGCATGTGCGGCTGAACGAATCGGGCCGCGCAATATCCAAAGGGCAAACACTCCGCCCCGGCTTCCGATGCGGTTGCGCAGCGGGCGAAACGGGAGGTCTGCCATGACGTCGCCAGGCTCTGCTCCAGGCCGAAAGAACATGCTGCTGAAGATCATCGGCGCCGCGTCGGCGCTCGGTGCCCCGCATTCGGCATGTGCGCACGCGCCCGATGCACTGCGCGGCGCCGGTCTGGTCGAGCGCCTGGCCGGGCTCGGCCTGGCGGTCGAGTGGACCGAGACCCTGTCGCCGCTCGGCGGACCACCCCAGAACGCCGACATGGCGACGCGACTGCGCGCCAACGGCGAGTTCGCCCGTCGCCTCGCCGACCATGTCGCCGCACTCGATACGACGGCCCGCCCGCTGGTGATCGGCGGCGATCACGCGGTGGGCGCGGGGACCTGGCGCGGGCTGGCGCGGCGGGCCGGCGGAGCACCCGGCCTGATCTGGATCGACGCCCACCTGGACAGCCATACACGCGCCAGCACGCACTCCGGCAACATCCACGGCATGCCGCTGGCGGCGCTGCTGGGCGAGGGCGACCCGACGCTGGCCGACATCGCCGGGCCGCGGCTCGACCCGTCCCGCGTCTGCGTCGTCGGCGCCCGCGCCTGGGAGGCCGAAGAGCGCATGCGTCTCGACCGCCTCGGCGTCAGGGTTTTCGACATGGACGAGATCCGCGCCCGCGGCCTGCCCGTCGTCTTCCGCGAAGCGATCGGGATCGCCCGACGCCCAGCCGGCGGCGGCACCGGCTTCGGCCTAAGCCTCGACCTCGATGCGCTCGACCCGCAGGATGTGCCAGCCGTGACCTGCCGCGAGACCGCCGGGCTCGATCCCCGCGCCCTCGCCGAGGCCTTGCTGACGCTGCGCGCCTGCGCAGACTTCATGGCGATGGAGATCGTCGAATACCGGCCGGATCTCGACCCCGACGGCCGCAGCGCGCAGTGGGCGGCGGAGTTCGCCTGTGCCGCGCTGGGACCGGACGCCGGCTGGCTGCGCGAGCGCGAGCAGCGCTTCGGCGCCGCCAACTACGCACCCCTGCCGGCGGTTTTTCACCGCGGCGAGGGCGTGTGGCTGTGGGACGTCGCCGGCCGCCGCTACCTCGACATGATGAGCGCCTACTCGGCGGTGAGCTTCGGCCATTCGAACCCGCGCCTGGTGCAGGCCCTGAGCGATCAGGCACAGCGCCTGGCCCTGACCTCGCGGGCTTTCTTCAACGACCGCCTGCCGGTGCTGCTCGAGCACCTGAGCACGATGTTCGGCTACGAGCGCGCGCTGCCGGTCAACACCGGCCTGGAGGCGGTGGAGACGGCGCTCAAGGCGGCGCGCAAGTGGGGGCACAAGGTCAAGGGCATCGCCCCGGACCGCGCCGAGATCATCGCCTGCGACGGCAATTTTCATGGTCGCTCGATCGCGATCGTCGGCCTGTCATCCAACCACCAGTATCGTGACGGCTTCGGCCCCTTCCCGCCGGGGCTGCGCCGCATCCCCTTCGGCGACGCCGCCGCGCTCGAGGCGGCGATCACCCCCGAGACCGCGGCCTTCCTCGTCGAGCCGATCCAGGGCGAGGGCGGCATCATCGTGCCGCCGCAGGGCTACCTCGCCGACTGTGCGGACATCTGCCGCCGTCACAAGGTGCTGCTGATCGCCGACGAGGTGCAGACCGGGCTCGGGCGCACCGGGCGCCTGCTCGCCTCCGACCACGACGGCGTGCGGCCCGATGGCCTGATCCTCGGCAAGGCGCTCGGCGGCGGCCTGGTGCCGGTGTCGGCCTTCCTCGCCGACCGTGCGGTGATGGACGTGTTCGGGCCGGGTGATCACGGCTCCACCTTCGGCGGCAACCCGCTCGGCGCCGCGGTGGCGATCGAGGTGCTCGCGCTGCTGGCCGAGACGCGGCCGTGGGAACGCGCCGAACGCCTGGGCGAGCGGCTGCAGGCGCAGTTGCGCGCAGCGTCCCTGCCCTGCGTGCGCGAGGTGCGCGGGCGCGGCCTGCTGGTGGGTCTCGCCCTCGATCCGGCGCTGGCGAACGCCCTCGAGGTCGCCGGCCGCCTGCTCGAACACGGCATCGCCACGCGCGACACCAACGGCAACGTGATCCGGCTCGCGCCGCCGCTGATCATCGACGAGGTCACGCTCGACGAAGGCGCGGCGCGCTGCATCGAGGTGCTGGCCGCCATCGGCCCTTGAGCAGGCCCTGCGGAGGCTTCCGTCCGCGGCGTTGCACAAATGCCATATTCCCTCGGGCGATCAAGCCCTTGAGAGCGAATTCCCAACGCCGTTCGCGACCATTCGTTGCTAAACTCGCGCGCTGATTTTGCCCACCAACGCGCGGATGCGCTCACACGAAGGGCCTAACCATGCTGCTCTGGCTTGTCGTCGCCTATCTCATCTTCTCCATCGGCATCGGCCTGTACGCCGCCACCCGGGTACACAACGCCCGTGACTACATCGTCGCCGGCCGCAACCTGCCGATGGTGGTCGTGCTCGCCATGGTGTTCGCCACCTGGTTCGGCGCCGAAACCGTGCTCGGCACCTCGGCCACCTTCCTCGATGAGGGCTTCCGCGGCCTGATCTCCGACCCGCTCGGCGCCTCGGTATGCCTGATCCTGTTCGGCCTGGTCTTCGCCCGCCCGCTGTACCGCATGAACCTGCTGACGCTGGGCGACTTCTTCCGCCAGCGCTACAACCGCAGCACCGAGCTGATCCTGTCGATCTGCATCGTGCTGTCCTACCTCGGCTGGGTGGCGGCGCAGATCACCGCGCTCGGCCTCGTCTTCAACGTGCTGTCGGCGGACGTGGTGTCGATGAACCAGGGCATGCTGATCGGCGCCGGCGTGGTGCTGGTCTACACGCTGTTCGGCGGCATGTGGTCGGTGGCGATGACCACCTTCGTGCAGATGATCGTCATCGTGCTCGGCCTGTTCTATGTCACCTGGCTCGCCGGCGACATGGCGGGCGGCTTCGACGTCGTCGTTGCCAAGGCCGCCGCCGAGGGCAAGCTCGAGTTCCTGCCCACGCTCGACGCGGTCGACATGATCGCCTGGATCGCGGCCTTCGCCACCATGGCGCTCGGCTCGATCCCGCAGCAGGACGTGTTCCAGCGCGTGAATTCGTCGAAGAACGAAACGGTGGCGGTGTGGGGTACGACGCTGGGCGGCCTGAGCTACTTCTTCTTCGCCGCGGTGCCGCTGTTCCTCGCCTACACCGCCAACATCATCGACCCCGCGATGGTGGAGCGCCTGATGGAGCAGGACTCGCAACTGATCCTGCCGACGCTGGTGCTGCAGTACATGCCGTTTGCCGCGCAGGTCGTGTTCTTCGGCGCCCTGCTGTCGGTGATCATGAGCACCGCCTCGGGCACGCTGCTGGCGCCGTCGGTCACCTTCTCCGAGAACGTCCTGCGCGGCTTCATCCCCGGCATGAGCGACCGCGAGTTCCTGTGGAGCACCCGCATCGTCGTGGTGCTGTTCACCGTGGCCGTGACCTCGTACGCGACGAGCGCCGAATCGAGCATCCACGAGATGGTCGAGAACGCCTATCGCGTGACCCTGGCCGGCGCCTTCGTGCCGCTCGCCGCCGGCCTGTTCTGGAAGCGCGCGAACAACTTCGGGGCGGCGCTCGCCATGACACTCGGCCTGTCGACCTGGCTGCTGCTGGAGGTGTTCGTGCCCGAGGGCGACGTCGAACCGCAGCTCTACGGCCTCGCAGCGAGCGCGCTCGGCATGCTGGTGGGTGGTTTCCTCGGCGCGAAGGCGCATCACCGCCCCCAGGCCGGGCATCACCACGCCGCCACGGCCACCTACCACAGGGCGCGCTGAGCCGAACGCGGACGCCGCGCAGGCCGCCGCGGCTTTGACCCTGATCAACGCCGCAGCGGCAGCGAGACACTAAGCTCGCGGGGCCTTCGACAGCCCCGCCCCCGCGAGCTCATGAAAACACGCCATCCCATCGAACTGGTCTGCCCCGCGGGCAGCCTGCCTGCGCTCAAGACCGCGATCGACCACGGCGCCGACTGCGTCTATGTCGGCTTCAAGGACGCCACCAACGCGCGCAATTTCAGCGGGCTGAACTTCGACCCCGCGCAGATGCGCGAAGGCATCGCCTACGCTCATGGTCGCCGGCGCAAGGTGCTGCTGGCGCTCAACACCTATCCGCAGGCGGGCAACTGGGCAGGCTGGATCGGCGCCATCGATCGCGCCGCCGAATTCGGCATCGACGCGGTGATCCTCGCCGACCCCGGGCTGATGGCCTACGCGGCGAAGACGCATCCGCAACTGCGCCTGCACCTGTCGGTGCAGGGCTCGGCCACCAGTCACGAGGCGATCAAGTTCTACCACGAGCGCTTCGGCATCCAGCGCGCGGTGCTGCCGCGGGTGCTGTCGATGGCGCAGGTCGAAAACGTCGTCGGCCGCACGCCGGTGGAGATCGAGGTGTTCGGCTTCGGCGGCCTGTGCGTGATGGTCGAAGGTCGCTGCGCGCTGTCGGCCTACGCCACCGGCGAG
>JBFGZP010000150.1:0-8079 GCA_041586695.1 Thauera sp. | reverse complement strand
CCACGCGAGAAGGACAAGCTGCTGATCTTCACCGCCGGCCTGCTGGCCGAACGCCGCCGCGCGCGCGGCCTGAAGCTGAACTACCCGGAGGCGGTGGCCTTCATCACCTGCGCGATCCTCGAAGGCGCGCGCGACGGGCGCAGCGTGGCCGAGCTGATGAGCTTCGGCGCCACGCTGCTGAGCCGCGACGAGGTCATGGACGGGGTGGCGGAGATGATCCCGGACATCCAGGTCGAGGCGACGTTTCCCGACGGAACCAAGCTGGTGACGGTCCATGACCCGATCGTCTGAACCGACTGGATGCACCCGCCCGACGGTCGTGCGGGGTGTTTGTGGAGCCAGGCGAGGACTGTCTGAGCGAGCCCAGCGAGCGAGTTCCGCAGCCTGGCGGAACAAATACCCCGCGTGACGCGGCCATCAATGCGCTAGCTTTCAAAGCATTCGAGTCAGGAGAAGAATCGATGATCCCCGGAGAACTCTTCATCGCCGACGGCGAGATCGAACTCAACGCCGGTCGCGCCACGCTGACGCTGAAGGTGACCAATACCGGCGACCGCCCGATCCAGGTCGGCTCCCACTACCACTTCGCCGAGACCAACGCCGCGCTCGACTTCGACCGCGCGGCGGCGCGCGGCCACCGCCTCGACATCGCCGCCGGCACCGCGGTGCGCTTCGAGCCGGGACAGTGGCGTACTGTCGAGCTCGTCGCGCTCGATGGCGCGCGCAAGGTATATGGCTTCAACGGTCAGGTCATGGGCGCGCTCTGATGGCGAAGATCACGCGCCGCGCCTATGCGGAAATGTTCGGCCCCACCGTCGGTGACAGGGTCCGCCTGGCCGATACCGAACTCGTCATCGAGGTCGAGAAGGACTTCACCATCTACGGTGAGGAGATCAAGTTCGGCGGCGGCAAGGTCATCCGCGACGGCATGGGCCAGAGCCAGCAGCCTTCGGCCGAGGTCGCCGACACCATCATCACCAACGCGCTGATCGTCGATGCGGTCAGCGGCATCGTCAAGGCCGACGTCGGCCTCAAGGACGGGCGCATCTGGAAGATCGGCAAGGGCGGCAACCCGGACATTCAGCCCGGGGTGACGATTCCGGTCGGCGCCGGCACCGAGGTCATTGCCGGCGAGGGCATGATCCTCACCGCCGGCGGCATCGACAGCCACATCCACTGGATCTGCCCGCAGCAGATCGAGGAAGCGCTGATGAGCGGCATCACGACCATGCTCGGCGGCGGGACCGGACCTGCCACCGGCACTTATGCGACCACGTGCACGCCCGGGCCGTGGCACATCCACCGCATGCTCGAGGCCGCCGAGGCCTTCCCGATGAACCTGGGCTTCTTCGGCAAGGGCAACGTGTCGCTGCCCGGGCCGGCGCGCGAGCAGGTCGAGGCCGGCGCAATCGGCCTCAAGCTGCACGAGGACTGGGGCACGACGCCGGCGGCGATCGACAACTGCCTGTCGGTGGCCGAGGAGCTGGACGTGCAGGTGGCGATCCACACCGATACCTTGAACGAGTCCGGCTTCGTCGAGACCACCCTTGCCGCGTTCAAGGGCCGCAGCATCCACACCTTCCACACCGAGGGGGCGGGCGGGGGCCATGCGCCGGACATCATCAAGGCGGTGGGGCAGGCCAACGTGCTGCCCTCGTCGACCAACCCGACGCGGCCGTACACGGTGAATACCATCGACGAGCATCTCGACATGCTGATGGTTTGCCACCACCTCGACCCGGCGATCGCCGAGGACGTCGCCTTCGCCGAGTCGCGCATCCGCCGCGAGACCATCGCCGCCGAAGACATCCTGCACGACACCGGGGCGTTCTCGATGATGAGCTCCGACTCCCAGGCCATGGGCCGGGTCGGCGAGGTGATCATCCGCACCTGGCAGACGGCGCACAAGATGAAGCTGCAGCGCGGCGCGCTGGCCGAGGACGCCGGCGGTGCGGCCGACAACTTCCGCGTGCGGCGCTACATCGCCAAGTACACGATCAATCCGGCAATCACCCACGGCATCTCGCATGTGGTCGGCTCGATCGAGCCGGGCAAGCTCGCCGACCTGGTGCTGTGGCGGCCGGCCTTCTTCGGCGTCAAGCCGAGCCTGATCATCAAGGGCGGCATGATCGCCGCGGCGGCCATGGGCGACCCCAACGCCTCCATCCCGACACCCCAGCCGGTGCATTACCGGCCGATGTTCGGCAGCTTCGGCCGCGCGCTGAAGACCGCTGTGACCTTCGTCTCCCAGGCCGCACTCGCCAATCCGGCGGTCGCCGCGCTGAATCTGTGCAAGCCGCTCGAGGCGGTGCGCGGCTGCCGCACGGTGACCAAGGCCGACATGGTGCTCAACGACGCCACGCCGAAGATCGAGGTCGACCCCGAAACCTACATCGTCCGCGCCGACGGCGAGCTGCTGGTGTGCGAACCGGCGAGCGAGCTGCCGATGGCGCAACGCTACTTCCTGTTCTGAGAGACCGCCATGCACATCGAGACCACTGTCGCTCCTGCGGACCGAGCTGTCGCTTCGCCGATGCTGCTGATCGAAGCGCTCTACGACGGTGAGGCGCCCGCAAGCGACCGCCTCGAGCTCGACTTCAGCTACCGGACCAGGAGCCGCCTGCGCGCGAGGCTCGCCTCGGGCGCCGAAGCCGGGCTGTTCCTGCCGCGCGGCACCATCCTGCGCGGGGGGCAGAAGCTGCAGGCCCGGGGCGGCTGCATCGTCGAGGTGGTTTCCGCTGCCGAGGATCTGCTCGAGGCGCGCTGCGCCACCGCGTTCGAGCTCGCGCGCGCGGCGTACCACCTCGGCAACCGTCATGTCGCGGTGCAGCTCGGCCACGACGCCGGCGGCGACTGGTTGCGCATCCAGGCCGACCATGTGCTCGAAGGCATGCTCGTCGGACTCGGCGCGCTGGTGGCGTCGATCCGCGCCCCGTTCGAGCCCGAAGCCGGCGCCTACGCGCCAGGTCACCAGCACCCGGGCGACGGCAGCGGCGCGCGCATCCACATGATGGGCGGGCAGCACGGATGAGCCTGCAGCTCACGCCGCCGGGGACGCCCGGCCTGCTGGCGCTGGTGCGCCTGCTGCAGCTCGCCAGTCCGACGCTGCCGGTCGGCGCCTACACCTATTCGCAGGGACTGGAGTGGGCGGTCGAGTGCGGGGCGGTGCGAAGCGAGGCCGAGGCGGGGCGCTGGATCGGCGACCTGCTGGAATGGAACCTCGCCTCTTTCGAGGCACCGCTGATGGCACAACAGTATGTGGATTGGGCCGCCGGCGACGACGGCGAGGTGGCGCGGCTGAATGCCGACTTCCTCGCCAGCCGCGAGACCGCCGAGCTGCGCGCCGAGACCGCGCAGATGGGCTACTCGCTCACCCGCCTGCTCGTCGACCTCGACGCCTTCGCCGCCCTGCCGGGCTGGCGGGAGCGGCTGCAGCGGGTCGACTCGCCCGCGTTCCCGACCGCCTGGTCGGCGGCTGCAGCGGCCTGGGCCGTGCCGGTCGAGCAGGCGCTGATCGCCTACCTGTGGGCCTGGCTGGAGAACCAGGTCATGGCGGCGCTGAAGGCGGTGCCGCTCGGCCAGAGCGCCGGCCAGCGCCTGCTGGCGACGCTGGGGGCGACGATTCCGCGTCTGGCGGCGGCCGCGCAGGCGCTGCCCGAGGCGCAGTGGTGCAACTTCACCCCCGGCCTGGCGATCGCCAGCAGCCGGCACGAAACCCAATACACGAGGCTGTTCAGATCATGACCCCGACTTCATCCACGCCGGCTTCATCCACGTCCCAACGCGGCCCGCTGCGGGTCGGCATCGGCGGCCCGGTCGGCTCGGGCAAGACCGCGCTCACGCTGGCGCTGTGTCTGGCGCTGCGCGACAGGTACGACATCGCCGTGGTGACCAACGACATCTACACCGCCGAGGATGCACAGTTCCTCGTGCGCAACGAGGCGCTCGCGCCCGAGCGCATCATCGGCGTCGAAACCGGCGGCTGCCCGCACACCGCGATCCGCGAAGACGCCTCGATCAACCTCGAGGCGGTCGATCGCCTGAATGCGCGCTTCCCCGGGCTGGACATCATCTTCGTCGAATCCGGCGGCGACAACCTGGCGGCCACCTTCTCGCCCGAGCTGTCCGACCTCACGCTCTACGTCATCGACGTTTCGGCCGGCGACAAGATCCCGCGCAAGGGCGGTCCCGGCATCACCCGCAGCGACCTGCTGGTGATCAACAAGATCGACCTCGCGCCCCTGGTCGGCGCCTCGCTGGAGGTGATGGACCGCGACGCGCGCAAGATGCGCGGCAGCCGGCCCTTCGTCTTCTCCAACCAGAAGACCGGCCAGGGCCTGGCCGAGATCATCGATTTCATCGAACGCCAGGGCCTGCTCGCGACACCGCCCGCGGCCGCGGCCTGAGGGGCCGCGTCGATCCGCTGCATCACTGCCCGCAACCGCTTCCGACAAGCAGGAGAACACAGCATGAACCCCCGCAAACCGATCGTCGCCGTCGCGCTCGCCCTTGCCTCCGGCGCCGCGCTTGCCCATCCGGGGCATGCAGGCGCGAGTTTCTTCAGCGGCTTTGCTCATCCCTTCGGCGGCCTGGACCATGTGCTGGCGATGATCGCGGTCGGCCTCTACGCCGCGACGCAGGACGGCCTTGCGCGGCGCGGGCTGCCCTTGACCTTCGTGCTGGCGATGCTCGCCGCCGCAGGCCTGGGCGCGGCCGGTGTGATGCTGCCGGGGGTCGAGGCGGGGGTCGCCGCCTCGGTGTTGGTGCTGGGACTGCTCGTCGCCTTCGCCGCGCGCCTGCCGGCACACGCCGCGCTGCCCTTGGTCGCGGTGTTCGCGCTCTTCCACGGTCACGCTCACCAGGCCGAGATGGCAGGGGCCAGCTTCGCCGCCTATGCCGCCGGCTTCGCGAGCGCCACCCTGACGCTGCACGCGCTGGGGCTCGTCGCCGCGCGCCTGCTGCCGGACACCCCGCGTGCCGGCGGCGCGCGCCGCATCGGCGGCGGGCTGATCGCCGCTGCGGGCATGGTGCTGTTCGGGGCCTGAGGGGAGCCCCTCAGGCGCCGGGCGTGACCGGGGCGGCGGGGCCGGACGCTGGCGGCTCGAGCAACTGCACCTCGATGCGCCCGGAGCGCATGTGCAGGTCGCGCTGGGGGAAGGGGATCTCGATGCCGGCCTTGCCGAGCTCGGTCTCGACCGCCCACAGATAGATGGCGCTCACGCGCGCGGGCGAGCGCACGCCGACGATGCCGACCCAGACGACGAGCTCGAAATCGAGGCTGCTTTCACCCAGCGACACCAGCCACACCTCGGCGCGGTGAGTCTCGTCCTCGACGGTGAATTCGACGCTACGGGCCGCCGCCAGGCCGGCCTCGCGCACCTTGTCCTTGTCGGTGCCGTAGGCCACGCCGAAGGGCACGTGCATGCGGCGGTACTGCTCGCCGTAGGTCCAGTTCACCACACGGCCGTTGATGAACTCCGAGTTGGGCACGATGATGTCGACGGCGTCGTTGGTGGTGATGCGGGTGTAGCGCATGTTGATCTCGGACACGCGCCCCATCACCCCCGACTGCAGGTCGACGAAATCGCCGACCTTGAGTGTCTTCTCGAGCAGGATAATGACGCCCGAGATGAGGTTGCTGAAGATGTTCTGCAGGCCGAAGCCGATACCGACGCCGATCGCGCCGCCCATCAGCGCCAGGCTGCCGAGGTCGAAGCCGATGAAGTTCAGGCCGATGATCGAGCCCAGGATCCAGATCAGGTAGCGCACGATGCGCCCCAGCGCGTACACGCCGGGCTCGCTCATCGACTTGCCGGCGCGGCTGCGCGAGATGCGCTGGATGCCGCGTTCGATGGCGAGCGCGCCCCACCACGACAGGATCAGGATGACGACGAGACCGAAGATGCGCTCGGGCGTCACCTCCGTCTCGCCGATGGTGACCCAGCTCTGGCCCAGGAAGGCGGCGATCGCGTTCCAGTAGCGTTCGAGTGTTTCCATCCCCGTCCCTCAGTCCCTGGCCCTGCCGGCGAGGCGGGCAGGTGCTTGCGCCTGCGGTTCCGGCGCATGCGGCACGGCCGCGACCGGCGCATGCACATCGCGTTCCAGTTCGGCGACCCGGCGGTTCGCACTGCGGGCTTCGCGCCGCGCGCGTATGCGAGACGGCAGCATCAGCAGCGTGCCGATCAGCAGACCGAGGACGAAGGCGGCGAGCAGGACCCAGGCGAGGGCGATGTCGAAGGTCCAGACGATGAAGGTGAGCGACACCGGGTGGATGTTCTGCAGGCCGAATACCGCCGCCAGCACGGTGAGGATTGCCAGAAGCACGTTGCGCATGTCGTATGTCTCCATTTGGTCCTTGCGCCCGGTTCGGCCGCCATCGACCGGCGGGCGGTATTGGCGCTACTTTGCGCAACTGTGCCCCGGTGCGCAATCGGGAGTGTCATCCGCGCGCCGGCGCAGGTGGGCCGAAGGCGGGGGCCGACGACGGCCGCGGCCGCGCAAGTGTGCCGTGCTCATGAGCGGTCGCCCCGCCCGTCTCATGGCTTTATCATTGTCTCCAGCGTTCCGGCCGCGGGGATCGGGAGTCCGCACCGCTTTGCCCACGACACTGTCGTGTGGCGCTGGCGCAGGCTCCCGATCGCGAGCGCGGTGGGGCAGACGCCAACCCGACACGGAGATCGCGATGGATCTGGAAACCTTTGTCCTTGCCCTGCCCAAGGCCGAGCTGCATTTGCACATCGAGGGCTCGCTCGAGCCGGAGATGATGTTCGCGCTGGCGCAGCGCAACAAGGTCGCCCTGCCCTGGGACAGCGTGGAGGCCACGCGCGCCGCCTACGCCTTCACCGACCTGCAGAGTTTTCTCGACCTGTACTACGCCGGCGCCGCGGCCCTGGTCCGGGAGCAGGATTTCTTCGACCTCGCCCTGGCCTACTTCGAGCGTGCCCACGCCGATGGCGTGGTGCATGCCGAACTCTTCTTCGACCCCCAGACCCACACCGCGCGCGGCATCGCCTTCGAGACCGTGCTCGACGGACTCGAGCGCGCCTGTGCCGAAGCGCAGCGACGCTGGAGCATCAGCTCGCGCCTGATCCTGTGCTTCCTGCGCCACCTGAGCGAGGACGACGGCTTCGCCACGCTGGAGCAGTCCTTGCCGCATCTCGCCCGCATTCATGGCGTCGGCCTGGATTCGTCCGAGGCGGGCCACCCGCCGTCGAAATTCGTCCGCCTGTTCGCCCGCTGCCGCGAGCTCGGCCTGCACATCGTCGCCCATGCCGGCGAGGAGGGGCCGCCGGCCTACATCGCCGAGGCGCTCGATATCCTGAAGGTGGAGCGCATCGACCACGGTGTGCGTGCCGCCGAAGACCCCGCCCTGGTCGAACGTCTCGCCACCGAGCAGGTCGCGCTAACCGTCTGCCCGCTGTCGAACGTGAAGCTGTGCGTCTTCGACCGCCTCGAGCAGCACAACCTTAAGCAACTGCTCGAGGCCGGCTTGAAGGTCACGATCAACTCGGACGACCCGGCCTATTTCGGCGGCTACATCGGCCAGAACTACCTCGAAACCGCCCGCGCGCTCGGCCTGAGCCGGGCCCAGCTCAAGCGCATCGCGCGCAACAGCCTGGAAGCAAGCTTCGTGCCGGAGTCGCTGCGCGCGCCGTGGCTGCAGCGGCTCGACGCCATGCCGGAGTAGAGGCCCGGCGGCCAAGCCGGGGAGGCGGCGAGCGCGCCGCTCCAGGAGCATCGATCAGGCGTGCGCCCGCGCCCAGCGCACGATGTCGGCCGTGCCAATCGCGCCGGCCTGGCGCGCGACCTCGCGCCCGCCCTTGAACAGCGCCAGCGTCGGGATGCTGCGGATGCCGAACTGCGCGCCCAGCGCCTGTTCGGATTCGGTGTCCACCTTGCCGAGGCGGATGTGGGGCTCCAGCATGCCGGCGGCCTGGACGAAGGCGGGGGCCATGGTCCGGCACGGTCCGCACCACGGAGCCCAGAAGTCGACCAGCACCGGCACGTCGTTGCGCTCGATGTGACGGGCAAAATTGGCGGCGGTGAGCGCGACCGGCTGTGCGTCGAAGATGGGGCGGT
>JBFGZP010000149.1:0-8106 GCA_041586695.1 Thauera sp. | reverse complement strand
GCCCGGACCCTTGCCGTACCACATCGCGAAGACGCCGCCGACGCGGCGCTCGGGGTCGGACTCGACCTGCTGGCTGCCGAGCACCGCCGTGCCCGCGAGCTCTTCGTTGATCGCCGGCAGGAATTCGATGCCGGCGGCGGCGATCAGGTCCTTGGCCTTCCACAGCGCGAGGTCGAGCCCGCCGAGCGGCGAGCCGCGATAGCCGGAAACGAAGCCGGCGGTGTCGAGCCTGCGCTGGCGGTCGAGCGCAGCCTGCATCAGGGGTAGGCGCACGAGGGCCTGGATGCCGGTGAGAAAGACCGTGCCGGCGCTGGCCTGCAGGTTGTCGGCGAGGCGGTAGTCCGGGCGGGCGAGGGCGCCGGACACGGCGTCGCGGGCGGTGGTGTTGGGCATGCGGTCCCTCCACGGGGCAGGCAGTCGTGCGCGGCCGTCCCCTTGTCGTTCGTCGCTACCTTTTAGTAGCGGCGAAGAGCGCTTAGTTCGGACCGCCGCCGATCGCGCCTGCCGCCAGCTGTTGCGGTCTCCAGCTCCAGTGCTGCTCCCACGCTGCGCGGACCAGGTTGGGGTAGTCGGGTTTCCCCAGGCTGCCGTTGTAGCGGCCGAGCGCGCGGAAGAGATCACCCTTCTCGATATCGAGATAGTGACGCAGGATCGTGCAGCCGTAACGCAGGCTGGTGCGCAGGTGGAAGAGGTTGTCGTCGGGCCGGTTCATGACCTTGAGCCAGAACGGCATGACCTGCATGTAGCCGCGCGCGCCGGCCGAAGAAATCGCGTACTTGCGGAAGTTGCTTTCGACCTGGATCAGGCCGAGCACGAGCTGTGGATCAAGGCCCGCGCGGGTGGCTTCGTAATGGATCGTGGTGAGCAGCTCGGTGCGATAGTTCGGGTCGGCAATACGCTTCGCCAGCCGGCGCGACATCTCGGCCAGCCAGCGGGTGCGCTCGGTCTCGTCGGCGATCGGCAGCGTCGGCGCGGCGGCGTCGCTCACTGCCGCATGCAGGGCGGCGCGCACGCTCGCGGCGAGGGGCTCGTACTGCTGCGCGCCGGCCAGCGCGCCGCTGCTCGCTGCCGACACCAGCAGGGCGGCGACGAAGGGGAGCAGGCGGGTGATGTGGCGCGGCATGCGGCGGGTCAGGCGGGGATCAGGCGATCGATGATCGTGCTGGCGATATCGCTCACCGGTACTTTCGTGGCCTCGGCATCGCGCCGTCCCTGGTATTCCGCCAGGCCTTCCTTCAGGCCGCGGTCGCCGATGGTGATGCGGTGCGGCACGCCTATCAGCTCCCAGTCGGCGAACATGACGCCGGGGCGCTCGTCGCGGTCGTCGAGAATGGCGTCGATACCGGCCGCGAGCAGGGCGTCGTGCAGCTTCTGCGCCTCGTCGCGCACCGCCTGCGACTTTCCCCAGCCCACCGGGCAGATCACCACGGCAAATGGGGCGATCGACTGCGGCCAGATGATCCCGCGCTCGTCGTGATTCTGCTCGATCGCCGCGCCCAGGATGCGGGTCACGCCGATGCCGTAGCAACCCATCTCGAAGTGCTTGGGTTTGCCGTCCTCGTCGAGGAAGGTGGCGTTCATCGCCTTCGAGTACTTGGTGCCGAGGTAGAACACGTGGCCGACCTCGATGCCGCGCTGGATCGCGAGCACGCCCTTGCCGTCGGGCGAGGGGTCGCCCTCGACGACGTTGCGGATGTCGGCGACGAGGTCGGGCTCGGGCAGGTCGCGGCCCCAATTGACGCCGGTGTAGTGGAAGTCCTCGTCGTTGGCGCCGCAGATGAAATCCGCCATGTTGGCGACCGTGCGGTCGGCGATGACCTTCACCGGCTTCTTCATGCCGACCGGGCCGAGGTAGCCCGGCTTGCAGCCGAAGTGCTCGGCGATCTCGGCCTCGGTGGCGAAGCGGAAACCGTTCTTGAGGCCGGGCAGCTTCGCCGTCTTGACGTCGTTGAGGCCGTGGTCGCCTCGCACCAGCAACAGCCAGACGGTGACCCCGGCCGGTTTGCCCTTGTCGTCGACATCGTCGGTTGCGAGCACGAGCGACTTCACCGTGGTGGCGAGCGCTACTCCGAGCAGTGCGGCGACGTCCATGCAGGTCGCCGCGCCCGGCGTCGGGGTCTTCTCCAGCGCCTGCGCCGGCGCGGCCCGGCGCGGCAGCAGGGCGAGGGCTTCGGCCATTTCGATGTTGGCGGCGTAGTCCGAGGCCGGGCAGTACACGATGGCGTCCTCGCCGGTGTCGGCGACGACCTGGAACTCGTGCGAGCGATCGCCGCCGATGGCGCCGGAGTCGGCGGCCACCGCGCGGTATTCGAGACCGAGGCGGTCGAAAATGCGTTTGTAACTGGCGAACATGATGTCGTAGCTGCGGCCGGCCGCTTCCTCGCTGCGATCGAAGGAGTAGGCGTCCTTCATCAGGAACTCACGCCCGCGCATGACGCCGAAGCGCGGGCGGCGCTCGTCGCGGAACTTGGTCTGGATCTGGTAGAAGTTCTTCGGCAGCTGGCGATAGCTCCTGAGCTCCTGGCGGGCGATGTCGGTGACGACCTCCTCCGACGTCGGCTGCAGCGCGAAGTCGCGTTCATGGCGATCCTTCACGCGCAGCATCTCCTCGCCCATCTTGTCCCAGCGCCCGGTCTCCTGCCAAAGCTCGGCCGGCTGCACCAGGGGCATTGACAATTCCATCGCGCCGGCACGATTCATCTCCTCGCGAATGATCGCCTCCACCTTGCGGATCGCGCGCAGCCCCATCGGGCAATAGCTGTAGATACCGGCGGCGACCTTGCGGATCATTCCGGCGCGAAGCATCAGCTTGTGGCTGACGATCTCGGCGTCGGACGGGGCTTCCTTGAGGGTGGCGAGATGAAACTGGCTGGCGCGCATGGATGTGTTCTGGCGGAGAGGCGTTGTCGAAGCGCGGAATTTTAGCTTATGCCGCCCCTGTTCACGGCCGTTTGCGATCGAGCTTAACGGAACCGCGCCCGGGGCGCGCTTTCAAAGCGGCAGCAAGTGTGGAAAAATCGACGCCAATTAACTGAATTTGAAGGTTTGATATGCTCGATCGTGAAGGCTTCCGCCCGAACGTCGGCATCGTTCTGGTGAACGCGCGCAACGAGGTCTTCTGGGGCAAGCGCATTCGCGAGCATTCCTGGCAGTTTCCGCAAGGCGGCATGAAGCACGGCGAATCGCCCGAGCAAGCCATGTACCGGGAACTGTTCGAGGAAGTCGGGCTGCGCCCGCAGCATGTGAAGATTCTCGGCCGCACCCGCGGATGGCTGCGCTATGAGGTGCCCAAGCACTGGATTCGGCGCGAGTGGCGCAACACTTATCGCGGGCAAAAGCAGATCTGGTTTCTGCTGCGGCTGGTGGGGCGCGACTGCGACGTGTGCCTGCGTGCGAGTCATCATCCGGAGTTCGATGCCTGGCGCTGGAGCGACTACTGGGTGCCGCTCGATGCGGTGATCGAATTCAAGCGTCAGGTGTACCAGCAGGCGCTGGTAGAGTTGGCGCGCGTGCTCCACCGCGCGCGGCCATTCGAACTGCCGGAGAGTTATCAGCTGCCCGCGGCGCCCGAGCCGGTCAAGGTCGTTCTCGACAGGGCGCGTTGAAGGCGCAGCCGAATCGAGTGGGGGGGAGTGAACTCGGGCCATCCCGGGCTGTCACTATTTTCATGCCGGTCGTCAGCGAATTCTTCACCGACTGATCGCGCGGCATCGGGGTTCCGGCTCCAATCCGGAACCTCCGTTCATACCAACGACGGGAGGTTCAAGATGCACAGGGAACGCTTCGATCCGTTGCCGCAGGCCGACCTCAATGGCCTCCAGTGCGACGTCGTCGATGTTTCGGCAGACCGCCGGGCGCGGCTGGATTCTGCTGCCATCGATGTCATGACCGATCTGTTGCGGGTGCCGGCCGCGACGGTGTCGCGCGGAACTCCACAAGAAGAAGCGCATCGCGCGATGCAGGCTCGCGGCGTGCGGCTGCTGCTCGTCACCGACCCGCAGCGCGGCGTGGTCGGGGTCGTCACCGCCGCCGATCTGCTCGGCGAGCGGCCGATTCGCGTGGCGCAGGAGCACGCACTGCGGGTGGACGAAGTGAGCGTGGAGCAGGTGATGACACCGCTTGCCGCGATGGAGGCGGTGAGCCTGGATGACGTCATGCGCGCGGAGGTCGGCCATGTCGTCGCCACGCTGAGCCGGTCTGGTCGCCAGCACGCGCTCGTGATCGAAGCGGTGGCGCCGGACCATGTGCGCATCCGCGGCATCTTCTCGACGACCCAGATCGCCCGACAGCTTGGCGAAGTGCCGCCGGTCCGCACGGAAGTGGCGCGCAGCTTTGCCGAGATAGAGGCGGCGATCGGCGACTGAGTCCTGCCGGGCGGGCATAGATTGCTCCAATTGCCCGCATAGCGCGGTTCTATTTGGTATGACGCCGTCCATTGACTAACCTGAGTTTGTGCCCGCCTTCCGGCGAGGCTCGCGTTGGGACACACAAGGAGAGGAGACATGCAACTAAAGGGTTCCAAAACCGAGGAAAATTTGAAGGCTGCCTTCGCCGGTGAATCGCAGGCCAATCGGCGCTACCTCTACTTCGCGGCCAAGGCCGACGTCGAGGGTCAAAACGACGTCGCTGCCGTTTTCCGCTCCACTGCGGAAGGCGAGACCGGCCATGCGCACGGCCATCTCGAGTATCTCGAGGCCTGTGGCGATCCGGCCACCGGCCTGCCGATTGGTGGCACCCGCCTGAATCTGGGCGCAGCCATCGCCGGCGAGACCCACGAGTACACGGACATGTATCCGGGTATGGCCAAGTCTGCGCGTGAAGAGGGCTTCGAGGAGATTGCCGACTGGTTCGAAACGCTGGCCAAGGCCGAGCGCTCTCACGCCAACCGCTTCCAGAAGGCGCTGGACGTATTGGCTGACTGAGTTCCGACACGAACAAACGGGCGGATTTTCCGCCCGTTTGTCCATCTGGCGAATGCCCGAGGCGTCCGCGTCGGGCCGGGAGGGTATGCCATGGCCACGCGAGAGGGCAGCCTCGAAGCGCCGAAGCGTCATGCGATCGACTGGCGCAGCGACAGCTACTACGATGAGGCGAAGGTATTCGACGAGCTCGAGCGGGTATTCGACATCTGTCACGGGTGCCGGCGTTGCGTCAATCTGTGCAACGCCTTCCCGACCCTGTTCGATCTGGTGGACGAGAGCAGCACCTTCGAGGTCGACGGCGTGGCCAGGCAGGATTACTGGAAGGTCGTGGACCAGTGCTATCTATGCGACCTCTGCTTCATGACCAAATGCCCCTACGTACCGCCCCACGAGTGGAATGTCGATTTTCCGCACCTGATGCTGCGCGCGAAGGCGGTGAAATTCCGCAAGGGTGAGGTGCGTTTCCGCGACAAGCTGCTCTCCAGCACCGATGCCCTCGGAAAGCTGGCAGCCATTCCTGTGGTGGCACAGGCCGTCAACGCAGCCAATCGAAACGCACTCGCCCGTGGGGTGATGCAGTCGGTGCTCGGCGTCGACAAGCGCCGCGAGCTTCCTCCCTACGCGCCGGCGAAGTTCCGCTCGAAGGCCAGGGTCGCCCGGGACTGGCCGGTACGCGATGGCGAGCGCACGCCGGGCAAGGTGGCGATTTTCTCCACCTGCTACATAAATTTCAACGAGCCGGGCATCGGCCACGATCTGGTGGCGATCCTTTCCCACAACGAGATACCGAGTGTGCTTGCAGAGCAGGAGTCCTGTTGCGGCATGCCCAAGCTCGAACTCGGGGACCTCGAGGGCGTGGACCGGCTGAAGCGGCGCAACATTCCGGGGCTGGCAAGGCTGGCTGGCGAGGGCTACGCGATTCTTGCAGGCGTGCCCTCGTGCGCGTTGATGTTCAAGCAGGAACTGCCGCTGCTGTATCCAGGGGATGCGGACGTCGCCGCGGTTGCCGAGGCGATGTTCGATCCTTTCGAGTACTTCATGTTGCGCAAGCGTGACGGCTTGCTGAAGACGGATTTCAAGCGCTCGCTGGGAAAGGTGGCTTACCACATCCCGTGCCACAGCCGGGTGCAGAACGTGGGCCAGAAGACCCGCGAGACCTTGCAACTCGTACCCGATACCGAGGTCACGACGATCGAACGCTGTGCCGGGCATGACGGTACCTGGGGGGTCAAGGAGGAGTATTTCGAGCATTCGATGAAGATCGGGAGGCCGGTGTTTCGCCAGATGGCGCAGGCCGAGCCCGACTTCATCAGTTCGGACTGCCCGATTGCCGGACGCCACATCCAGCAGGGCATCCGCGACGGCGGCACGAAACTCGACGCGGAGAAAGCCCATCCGCTGACTTTGCTGCGGATGGCCTACGGACTGGAGGAGGCGGGATGATGGTGATCGAACGCAACAGCTTGCTGAGCCTGGAGGAGTATTCCCGCCAACGCGGTGAATTCCGTGCTCGCGTGATCGCGCACAAGAAGGAGCGCTCGCTGGCGATCGGGCCCAATGTGACGCTGCTCTTCGAGGATGAACTCACGATCCGCTACCAGATCCAGGAGATGCTGCGCATCGAGCGCACCTTCGAGGAGGCCGGTATCCTCGATGAGCTCGAGGTCTATAACCCGCTTGTGCCCGACGGTCAGAACTGGAAGGCAACGATGCTGATCGAATTCCCGGACGAAACCGAGCGCCGGGACTGGCTCGGCCGCCTGATTGGCGCCGAAGACCGAGTCTGGGTTCGGGTGGAGGGCTTCGATCCGGTCTTCGCCATTGCGGACGAGGACTTGGAGCGGGAGAATGAAAGCAAGACGTCGTCGGTGCATTTTCTCCGCTTCGAACTCGGTCCGCAGCGGACCGCAGCAATGAAGCAGGGTGCCGCGCTGGCGGTCGGGGTCGATCATGACGCTTACAAGGCGACGGTCGATCCGGTGCCGGAGACGATCCGCACCTCGCTTTGCGGAGATCTGCGCGTTTGAAGTTTCGATTGCGTTCCCTGTATCGCGGGGGCCTCGTGGCCCTCGTTTGTCTTTCGGCCCCGGTCTGCGCGGGCCTGCTGTTCGATGCCGACAGCAACTGGACGGAGGAGGACTACGCCTTGCCGCCGGCGGTCGACGAGGCTAGCTTGAGGCCGTTCTTCGTCAGCAGCGCCTCGCCCAATCGCTTCTTCGTCGATGCGGCCAGCGTCACGGTCGGTGCCGACGGCGTCGTGCGTTACGTGCTCGTGGTCCGCACGCCCGGTGGCGCAGAGAATGTCACCTTCGAGGGCATCCGCTGTGCCACGGGCGAGCGTCGCCTGTATGCGAGCGGCCGCAAGAACGGTGAGTGGACGCCGCTGAAGAAGAGCGAGTGGCAGGCGATCAGCGACAACGACTACAACCGCCCGCGTGCTGCGCTGGCATACGATCACTTCTGCGACGGCCCGGTGCCGCCGCGTGATCGGGAGCATGTGCTGCGCAGCCTGCGGGGCGAGCGTGTTATCACCGACCCACCGAGGCATGGAGGAGGCGGGCAATGATCGACAGGGCCATCATTGAATTCGACAAGGTACTGCGCACGGTCCTCGCGCCCGCGCGCAGTCTGCGGCCGGTGCCCGGCGAGGATGTTCCGGATGCGACGCTCGACGAGGCCGAGCGTCGTCACGCCGCCGGCCTGATGCGGGTCAATCACGTCGGCGAGATCTGTGCGCAGGCGCTGTATCAGGGGCAGGCGATGATGTCGCGAGACGAGTCGATCCGCCAGACGCTGGAAAAGGCGTCCTGTGAAGAGACCGAGCATCTGGCATGGACCGAGCGCCGCATCGCCGAGCTGGGCGGGCGAAAGAGTCTGCTGAATCCGCTGTGGTACGGCGGGGCACTGGCGATGGGCTTGATCGCCGGGCGGTTCGGCGACCGCTGGAACCTCGGCTTTCTGGCCGAAACCGAACGTCAGGTCGAGGCCCATCTGAAAGGCCATCTCGACATGTTGCCGGCGGATGACCGCAAGTCCAGGGCGATCGTCGAGCAGATGAAGGTCGACGAGGCGGAGCATGCCGAGGCGGCCATCGGGTTGGGCGCGCACGAACTTCCCGCGCCGGTCAAGGGCGCGATGAAACTCGCCGCGAAAGTGATGACGACGCTGAGCTACCGGCTTTAGG
>JBFGZP010000148.1:0-8215 GCA_041586695.1 Thauera sp. | reverse complement strand
GGCGGTGGTGGAACACGCCCGCCGGCTGCCCATCGACCTGCCAGCCGGGCCGCACCCCGCGCACGAAGAGGTAGAGGACGCCGCCGAAATGATGCTCGTAGTCGTAGCCGGGCAGGCTGCGGCCGAGGTGGCGGTGCAGGGCGACGGTGTAGAGCAGGTGCTGGAGGTGATAGCCGTGGGCCTGCATCGCTTCTTCCAGCCGGGGCGCGGCGTAGTCCTCGGCGCGGTCGCCGAGGTGGTTGGATTTCCAGTCGAGCACCCAGAAGCGGCCGGCGTGTTCGAAGATCAGGTCGACGTAGCCCTTGAGGTAGCCCCCGAGCTCGGCGAAGGCGAGTTGGGGCACGCGGTAGCCGCGCGCGCCCAGCCAGGCGTTGAGTTCGGCGGCCGACAGGCGCGAGGCGGGCAGGTGGAAGCCGAGTTCGACGAGCTTGCGCTGGGCGACAAGCGTGTTCAGCGTCAGCGGGGCCGAATCCGTGCCGGGGGGCAGCAGCGGCGTGGCGAGGACGTCGGCGAGCATGTGCCGCAGCATGCGCGGCAGGCGGGCGAGTTCGCCCTCACGCGCGGCGCCCCGGTGCGTGGTCGGCAGGCGCTGGGGGTGGACGGCGAGCGCGGCGGCGATGGCGTCGTCCCAGCCGGCGGAGTCGGTGAAGTCGATCGTTTCGAACACGGCGTGCATGCAGTCGCCGGCGACCGGGCCGCGCGGGAAACGCAGGATGTCGTCGGCGCCGATGGCCGCGGGCACGCCGGGGGCCGGCTCGGTGGCGGCCGCCTGCTCGGGGGCGAGGCTTGCGGCGATGGCGCTTGCGGGCAGGGCGCGGGCGTCATGGTCGCGGGCGGCCTGCTCGTGGCTGGCGCCGAAGATCAGGGCGCTGAAGCTGCCGATGCGCCAGCCGGCGGGGATGGGCGGCGGGCGCTGGGCGCGTGGCCTGGCGCCGGCGTTGTCGGCGCCAGGCAGCGGAATGCCGCTGCCGTCGGGCAGGTCGTCCAGGCGCATGACGAGTTCGCCGCCCTTGAGGGCGCCGCCGACGAGTTTGCGCCAGTGAGCGTCGATCTCGGCCGGGCTCATCTTGTGGGCGTTCCAGGTTTCGGCGTCCATGCCGGCGCCGGCGACCATCCAGTTGAGCAGGCTGCGGGCGGCCTCGCTATGGCTGGGCTTGCCGAAGGCGAGCCTGGCGTAGCAGCCGACGACGAGGTAGCAGCGATGGATGGCGCGCGTGAGGGCGACGTAGGCCAGGCGCATGTCCTCGGCCTGGCGCTCGAAGCGCAGGCGCGCGGCGATGGCCTTGTCGGCGGCGGCGTCGCGGCGGTAGTCGAGGACGAGGCGGCCGTCGGCCTCGTGCCAGGCGCGCATCGGTCCGCCGTCGCCGCGGGCGGGATGGCCGTCGAAAAGAAAGGGGCAGAAGACGATGCCGTACTCGAGGCCCTTGGCGCGATGGATGGTGACGATCTGCACCAGGTTGCGGTCGGACTCGAGCCGCAGCTGGGTGGCTTCGCCGCTGCCCTCCTCCCCGCGCCGGGTCGCGAGGGCGCGCAGCAGCACTTCGGGCGAGGCGGCGCCGGCGGCCTGTTGCAGCAGTTCGGCCAGATGCATCAGGTTGGTGAGGCGGCGTTCGCCGTCGGGGCGGGCGAGCAGGCGGGCGGCGACGCCCTCGTCGGCCATCCACTGCCGCAACATCACGCCGAAGCCGCGCGCGAGCCAGCGTTCGCGCCAGCCCGTGAAACGCTCCAGCGTGGCCAGCAGGGCCGGCCCGTCGTCGGCCAGGGCCGCCAGGGCACGCGCATCGCGGCCCATGGCGGTGGTGGCGAGCGCGGCCATGACCCGGCGCTGGCGCGCGGGTTCGGCGATGGCGAGCAGCACGCGCTCGAGGTCTTCGGCGTCGTCGGTGTGGAACACGCTGGCCTGCGACAGTTCGACGCTGCCCACCCCCATCGCGGCGAGCGCGCGGCGCATGCGCGCGCCCTGGCTGTGGCTACGCACGAGCACGGCGATATCGGCCGGCGCCAGGCCGCGTTCGCCGATGCATACCTCGCCGGCCGCACCCGCGGCGAGCAGGCGGGCGATCTCGGCGGCGGTGGCGGCCGCGGCGCGCTGCAGAGCGAGCGCGCGCGGCAGGCGGTGGCCGCCCTCCCCGCCCATCTCGTCGTCCGCGACCTCGTCGCGCGGGATGCGCCACAGTTGCAGCGCGGCTGCGCTGGCGCCGCCGGCGCTGGTGTCGATGAAGGGCGGGCGCGGGCGGGTACCGGCGTCGACGCGTTCGTAGTCGAGGCCATCGAGCATGAACACGTCGCGATTGGCGCCGAAAAGGCGGTTGCAGGCCTCGATCAGCGCCGGCGACGAGCGCTGGTTGTGGCGCAGGGTGTAGCGTGCCCGGGCGCGGTCGCGCGCCATCAGGTAGGTGAACAGGTCGGCGCTGCGGAAGCTGTAGATCGCCTGCTTGGGGTCGCCGACCAGGAACAGGCTGCCGGCGCGATCCTCGCCGTCATAGACGCGCTCGAAGATGGCGAACTGCAGCGGGTCGGTGTCCTGGAACTCGTCGATCAGGGCCACCGGGAAGCGCGCGTGCAGCGCCGCGCCGAGCCATGGCTGGCGGCCGGAGGTGAGCGCGTCGTAGGCGTTCCACAGGATGTCGTCGAAGGCGATCTGGCGGCGCTCGCGCTTGCGCCGGCGCAAGTCGTCGGTACATTCGGCGAGAAAGCGGCGCATCAGCTGGCGACGGGCGGCGTCGAGCGCATCTTCGGCGCGGATGCGCGCGGCGAGCAGTTCGGCGGCGGCCTCGAAGAAGGCGTGGCGTGGCGGCGCGATGCCCTTCTTCGCGCCCTCCTTGGTCGTCTTCTGCGCCAGGGTGTCGGCGGCGAGCAGGGCCAGCTTGCTTTCCTTGTCGGCAGGCAGTGGCCACATGGCGTCGTCGGCGCCGAGCCAGTCGTCCCACTGCCGGCGCGCCTTTTCCACCGCCTCGGCTTTGTAGCTGCCCTTGTGCAGGCCGTCGAGGGCCGCGCCGAGCGCCGCCATCGCGGCCGCCGCGCCGGCCTGCCAGGCGTGGACCGCGTCGCGGTAGCAGCTCGCGACCGCCTCCCGCCCCGAGTCCAGCTCGTTCCCTGCCGGCGCCGCCGCGTCCCAGCGCCGCTCGGCGAGCGGGCGCGCCATGTCGCGCTCGAGGATGTCGGCCCATGCGTCCGGACTGTCTCCGCGCTGCACCAGCGCTTCGACCAGCGCCGCGGGCAACGTGCCGGCCGCCACCTCGCGGCGCCAGAAGTCCTGCGCGACCTCGAGGCGCAGCGCGCTGTCGTCCTCGACCAGTTCCAGCGCGTAGGGCAGGCCGGCGGCGAACGGGGTGTCGGCGAGCGCGCGCTGGCAGAAACCGTGGATGGTGAAGATCGCCGCCTCGTCGAACACCTGCAGGGCGTGGCGCAGGCGTTTCCTCATCTCGTCCCCGCCCATGCCGGTGGCGAGGACGGTCTCGATCAGGCGCGGGACGAAGGGGTCGGCCCCCGGCTCGCCGCCGTCGAGCACGTGCAGGCTGTCTACGATGCGGTCGCGGATGCGGGTGGACAGCTCGGCGGTGGCGGCGCGGGTGAAGGTGACCACCAGCAGCGACTCGACCGGCACACCCCTTTCCAGCAGCAGGCGCAGGTAGAGGCCGCAGATGTTCCAGGTCTTGCCGGTGCCGGCCGAGGCCTCGACCAGGCGGATGCCATCGAGCGGGCAGGAGAAGACGTCGAGATCGGAGGCGGGCATCGGCGCGATGGTATCGGGGTAGCGCGGGCAAGGCTATCGCGCGCTGCCCCGCCGCTTCGCCAGCAGGCCGTCGAGGCGGCGGGCGAAGGCCTTGCCGTCGGCGGCGCTGAAGGCGGGCGGGCCGCCGGTGTCGACGCCGGTGTTGCGCAGCGTGTCCATGAAATTGCGCATGTCGAGCAATTCGCGGATGTTTTCCTTGCCGTACAACTCGCCACGCGGGCTCAGGGCGTGGGCGTCGCGGGCGACGACATCGGCCGCGAGCGGGATGTCGGCGGTGATCACCAGGTCGCCCGCCTCGACCCGCTCGGCGATGTACTTGTCGGCGACGTCGAAGCCGTGCGGCACCTGGATCGAACGGATCAGCGGCGAGGGCGGCACGCGCAGGGTCTGGTTGGCCACCAGCGACAGCTGCAGGCCGGCGCGCGCGGCGGCGCGGAACAGCATCTCCTTGATGACGCCGGGGCAGGCGTCGGCATCGACCCAGATGTGCATGGCGGACTCCGGAAGCGTTGAAGGCGGGGTGAGCAAGGCAGCACGTCAGCCGCCGGCGCTCTTGGCGGGCGATTGCGCCAGTGCGCTGGCAGCGACCAGGTCGCGCGCTTCCGCCTTCGACAGCACGCGCCCGGGCAGCGGGATCAGGCCGGGCACGCGGCCGCGGTAGCGGGCGTAGGCCTCGCCGTGGAACTGCAGCAGCTTGCGCTCCTCGAGCAGCGAACCGAGCCACAGGTAGAGGCTGATGCACACCGTGCCGAGCAGGCGCGCCTGATCCATGTCTCGGGTCCACAGGATCACCAGCGCGAGCGCGTACCAGGGGTGGCGCACGTAGCGGTGCAGCGGCGACAGGTGCAGGGGCTCGCGCTCCTCGACACCGGCGTCGCGGGCGCGCCACTGCGCCGTGCCGCTGAAGATTCGGGTGTCGTAGTAGCGCAGGGACCACAGGAACCCCGCCACGGCGGCGAGCGCGAGGCCATTCGCGAGCCAGGCCCAGGGTCCGTCCCAGCGCCACAGCAGGGGTCCGCGCCAGGCGTGCGTCAGCCACAGCGGCGGCAACAGGAGCACCACCGCCAGCAGGTTGAAAGCCATTCGGTAGGCAGGCATCGCGCCCGGCCAGCGCCGCGCCACCCAGTGCTTGACGCCGAGCGCGGCGAGCATGGAGTGGATTGCGGCGTAGGCGGTCCATGCCAGCACCAGCAGCACGGCCTGGGTCAGGCCCAGGGAAGGGGTCAGGGCCGGCGTCATGGGCGGGCCTCGCCGTCGCCGGCGGGTTCGATCCAGCCGAGCCGGCCATGCCCGGCCTCGTTCAGGCGCGCCTGCAACTCGACCGCGTCGGCCTCGGGCAGGCTGAACTGCGCATCCACCAGCGCACCGTGGCTCACCTGCAGCAGGGTGGCGCCGGCGGCGTCGATCTCCCGCCGCAGCATACCTTCCAGCGCATAGGGCAGGACGCAGCGCAGCAGCTGCAGACGCTGGATCGGCACCTTGTCGGCGCCAATCAGGGCCTGTGCCACCGCGTCGGTGTAGGCGCGTACCAGGCCGCCGGCACCGAGCTTCACGCCGCCGAAATAGCGCACCACGGTGGCGAGCACGCCTTCGAGATCCTGATGGCGCAGTACGTCGAGCATCGGCCGCCCGGCGGTGCCGCCGGGCTCGCCGTCATCGACCGCGGCGGACTGCCCGCCCGCCAGCAGCGCCCAGCACACGTGTGCCGCGCCGCCATGCTGCGCCCAGAGTTCGGCGACCACGACCTGGGCCGCGGCGCGATCGCTCATCGGCTGCACGCAGCCGATGAAACGGCTCTTCTTGATGATGATTTCGCTGTGAACCGGCGCGGCGAGAGTCATGGGCATGGGTGCCGATTATCCCCCCTCCGCGCCCGCCGGGCGACGCGCAATGCCGCCCGGCGCCGTTCCCGCTCAAAACGCGGTGCGGAACACCACCCCGACCTGGGCATCGCGCTCGCCGGCGACGTGGTCGGCGTTGTGGCGCTTGGCGGCGCCCCAGGACAGGTTCGAGGCGCCGGACAGCGGCATCGCGTAGTCGAGGCCGAGCCTGATCTCCTGGCTGGTGCTGGCGAGCGAGACCCGGCGCGACTCGAACACCGCGCCGCCGGCCTCGGTGACGGCCACCGGCATCACCACCTGCGCGCTGCCCGCGGCGATGCGCATCGGGCTCGACAGCGTGAGCACGACACGGTCGTGACGGCGCAGCGCATCGCGGCCGACGAGGCCGATCGCGAAAGCCTCGGAGCGCACCCCGCTGGCCGACGCGATCAGCCCGGCGCCGCTGGCGTCGGCGGTGCGACCCACCGAGTACTGGGCGGCGAGCATCACGTCCTCGCTCACCACATAGCTGGCGTGGGCGGTCAGCGTGCGGGTGCGGCCGCCATCGAGCGCGAACGCCTCGCCGCCGACGGCACCGAGGTAGGCATCGCCCTCGACCACGTTCGCCAACTGCAGGCCGACCATCGCCTTGCGGCTCACCGCGTAGTTGAGTTCGGCGATCGCGGCGCGGCCGCTGCTGGCGTCGCTGCCGCCTTGCTGTGCGGCCATGGCGGCGTTGAGCCCGGAATCGAGCACGCCGGCCTTCACGCTCACACCACCGTGGCTGAAACCGAAGGCCATCTGCGTGGCGGAGCGGGCGAGACCGAGGTAGGGATTGGCCAGGCTCGTATCGGTGTCGGCGAGGCCGAAGTAGCTGCCGGCCAGGCTGCCGGTGGCCAGCGCCAGTTCGCGCCCACCGGCGAGCTTGAACACCGCGCTGCTGGCGATCAGGCTGCGGGTCTCGTCCGCGGCGAACAGCCCGGTCGGACGCTGGACCTCGACCGCGCTGAGGAAGCGCGAGCCGTCGCGCGCCACCTGTTCACTCACCAGCAGGCTGCGACCGGCGCCGGCGAGTGTGTCCGAGATGCGCTCGCGCGCCGGCGCGCCGATCCCGGCGGCGTAGTCGATGCCGAAGTCGCGGTTGAAGTCGTCGACGGTGATGCCGCGGAAGGCGCCGCTGTCGGCGGCGGCGCGCAGGCCGCTCCATGATGCGGTCGAGCTGCGCAGGCTCGCATGTTCGGCGCGCACCGGGGTCGAAGTCTCCAGCGGCACGCTCAGGGTGCCGACCGGCTGCATCGCCCGATCGACGTTGAGCAGGCCGCGGCCATAGACGGTGTCCACGCCGGGCGCGCCGAGGTCGGTCGCGGTCTGGAACAGGATCGTCGCCACCTCGCCGGCCTTGAGCTGGGGCCAGGCGCCCTCGAGCAGCGCCGCCGCGCCGGCGACCACCGGGGCCGCCATCGAGGTGCCGCTCATGTAGACATAGCCGCCGCCCTTGTAGGACGACAGCACGCTGGTGCCGGGCGCGACCAGGAACCAGTTGGCGGTGTCGCCGGCGCGGTTGGAGAAGCTGGCGATGACGTTGTTGGCGTCGACCGCGCCGACGGCGATGACCTGGCCCTTGGCCCAGCTCTCCCTCGAGTAGCGCGCCGGCCACTGCGGATCGCTGCCGGCGCTGTTGCCGGCGGACACCACCACCAGCTTGTCGGCGGCGATCGTGGCGCGCAGCGCGTCCTCGAAGGTCCGGCCCAGGGGCCCGCTGCCGCCAATGCTCATGTTGATCACCGACACGCTCTTGTTCGCCACCGCCGTTTTCAGGCCGGAGGCGAGCGCAGTGCTGCTCGCGAGCCAGGTCGAGCTCGTGAACACCTTGATCGGCAGAACCTTCGCATCGGGTGCGATGCCGTAGCTTGGGCCGGTGCCGGTCGAGCCCGCGACGATGCCGGCAACGTGGGTGCCGTGGCCATGTCCGTCGGTCATGGCGACGTTGCGCCCGACCGACGCGTCGAGCATCTGCGTGCCGACGAGCTGGGTCTTCAGTTCCTGGTGGCTGCCCACGATACCGGTGTCGAGCACCGCGACCACCGCGCCACGGCCGGTATAGCCGCGCGCATGGACGAGGTCGGCGCCGATCTGCCGCTGCACGCGGTTATTGGCCTTCTCGGCGCTGGTGAAGGGGGCGCCGAGCAACTCGGCGTGCTGGGCGTGGGCAAAGGGCGGAATGGCCATCAGGATGGCCATCGTGGCGAGGCGATACTGCATTTTGCGCGTCTCCTGGTCCTGGGATGTAAACGCCAAGAGCACGATACGAATTGCAGCAATTACAGCGGCAGCCCCGCTGGCATGCCCGAAGACGGGTTTAGCCCGGAAGCTTTGCGGCCCCGACTTTCGACGGGAGTGCCCTTGACGCGCAAGGCCGGCGCACGGAGGTCCGCCGACGAAACCTTAACGTCCGCCCGGTGACAAGCTTGAGGGAATAAAAAAGAAAAAAAAGAAAAATTCGCGCCGACGCGCGAAGCGGAGATCCTGCGCGCTCAGCCGTCCCCGGCCGGATCGTAGGGCACGACGTTCTCCTGCTCGGCCGGGTCGTTGCGGGCGACGATCGCGCGCGCCGGCGCGGTGGCGCTGAGGTTGGCGGCCTGGTGCGGGACATCCGGCG
>JBFGZP010000147.1:0-8220 GCA_041586695.1 Thauera sp. | reverse complement strand
GCGGTGTGCACGTCGGCGCGGTCGGGCGCACGGATGAGCCGCCGCGGATGGCGGAGCGCGGAGTTCTGGTGGCGGCGACGTTCGACACGCTGGACGTGGATGCCTGGCGGCGTGCGCTCGGGGGCGGCGAGGCGGACGGCGAGGCGGACGGCGAGGCGGACGGCGACGACGCGGGTGGCGACGAGGCGGGTGGCGACGCCGGTGGCGCCCCGGCCGAGGGCGGCTTCGGCCTTGCGCTTGCCGGCGTGACCATGCAGGCGGCACAGATGCGTGCCTTCGACCAGACGCTGCGCCGGGTCAGCCTGCGCGCGCTCGCCGATGCCGGCGGCTGGAAGGCCCGCCTGGACAGCGATGTCGCGACGGGCGAGTTCGACTGGCGCGATGCCGGCGATGGCGCGCTGGTGGCGCGTTTTCGCCATCTCGCGCTCGGCGGCGGCGAGGACGCTGGCGGCGAGGATGCGGCCGACCGCGGCCGTGACGCCCGCCCACCGCGCACCCTGCCCGGGCTGGACGTCGCCGCCGAGCGCTTCTCGCTGCGCGGTATCGAGCTCGGCCGGCTCGAGGTCTTCGCGCGCAACCGCAGCGGGCCGTGGGTGCTCGAACGCTTCGCCATCACCAATCCCGACGGCCGGCTGAGCGGCAAGGGGGAATGGCAGCCGGCCGGGCGCCAGCGCACGCGGCTCGATTTCACTCTGGAGACCGCCGACGTCGGTCGCTTTTCCCGTCGCCTCGGCTACGTCGATGCGATGCGCGGAGGTGCGGCGACGCTCGCCGGAGAGATCGAATGGCGCGGCGCGCCGACGCGCATCCATTACCCGACGCTCGCCGGCACCATGAGGCTCGATGCCGCCGACGGACAGTTCAACAAGCTCGAGCCGGGCGTGGGCCGGCTGCTCGGCATCCTCAGCCTGCAGTCCCTGCCGCGTCGCATCACGCTGGATTTTCGCGACGTGTTTTCCGACGGATTCGCCTTCGATCGCATTTCCGGTAGCATCAGGGTGGCCAGCGGGGTAATGCACACCGACGACCTCGAGATTCGCGGCCCGGCCGCGCGGGTGAAGATGCAGGGCTCGACCGACATCGAGGCCGAAACCCAGGACCTGCGGGTTTTGGTGCAGCCGACGCTTTCCGAGTCCGTCGCCATCGGCGCGGCGGCGAGCCTGCTCAATCCGGTGGCCGGGGTGGTGACTTATCTTGCGCAGAAGGTGCTCAGCGACCCGATCGAGAGGCTTTTCGCCTTCGAATACACGATCACCGGCACCTGGGACGACCCGCTGGTGCTCAAGCGCGGCTTCGCAGCGCCGCCGGTCGCCGCCCCGGCGCAATAAGGACGAAGACGACCCAGCAATGACGACGCCCATCGACAGCGCGGCGACAGCCGCTTCCCTGCAGCAGCCCGGCACTGTCCGCATCGCGGCCATCCAGACCGTTTCCGGCCCGGACGTCGCGGCCAATCTCGAGGTGACGGGCCGACTCGTCGCCGAGGCGGCGGCAGCCGGTGCGCGCCTGGTGGCGCTGCCTGAATACTTCCCGCTGATGACCGCGGACGAGACCGCCAAGGTCCGCATCCGCGAAACCGAGGGCGCCGGCCCTCTGCAGGACTTCCTGCGCGAGACGTCGCGGCGCAACGGGGTGTGGCTGATCGGCGGCACGATCCCGCTGGTGGCCGAGGCCGACGACAAGGTGCGCAACAGCACGATGGTCTTCGATGACCGCGGCGAGCCAGTGGCGCGCTACGACAAGGTTCACCTGTTCGGATTCCGGCGTGGCGAGGAGAACTACGACGAGGCCGCCACCATCGAGCCCGGCGCCACCGTGGTGAGCTTCGATTCCCCGGTCGGGCGCATCGGCCTGTCGGTGTGCTACGACCTGCGTTTCCCGGAGCTCTTTCGCGCCATGGGGGCGGTCGATCTGGTGGTCCTGCCGGCCGCCTTCACCTACACGACCGGGCGCGCGCACTGGGAGGTGCTGTTGCGCGCCCGCGCGATCGAAAACCAGTGCTACGTGATGGCGCCGGCGCAGGGCGGCCGCCATCCTCACGGCCGCGTCACATGGGGCCACACGATGATCATCGACCCGTGGGGCGAGGTGCTCGCCTGCCGCGAAGAGGGGCCGGGGATTGTCGTCGCCGACGTCGATCCGGCACGCATTGCGAGCGTGCGCGAGAGCCTGCCGGCGCTGCGTCACCGCTGCCTGTCCTGATGGGGAAGGCAGCGGCCGTTGCCGCCATTTGCGTCTGGCCGATGATCGTTTTCACTTCTGCCGGGTCCAACCCGGCAATGCCTTTTCTGGAATCCCGATGAGCAAGACTTTGAGCCCGATGAAGGTCGCCGACCGCTACCTCCTGAACCCCTACGATCTTGGCAAGGCCGAACTCGAGGCGGTGTTCGGCAAGCTGATGAAGCACCGGCTGGACTACGCCGACCTCTACTTCCAGTATCAGCGCTCGGAGGCCTGGAGCCTGGAGGAGGGCATCGTCAAGTCGGGCAGCTTCGACATCGAGCAGGGTGTGGGCGTGCGCGCCATCAGCGGCGAGAAGACCGCCTTCGCTTACTCCGACGACATCTCGCTCGATGCGCTCGTCGCTGCCGCGACGGCAACGCGGGCGATCGCCGACGCCGGCGGCCGCAACAAGGTCGCGATCGAGCAGAAGAAGTCGAAGCTCAAGCTCTACCGCGCCGACGACCCGCTCGACTCGCTCGACGACACCGCCAAGGTCCAGCTGCTCGAGCGCCTCGAAGGCCTCGCGCGCGCCGAGGATCCGCGCGTCAGCCAGGTGATGGCCCATATCGCCGGTTCGTGGGAGGTGGTGATGGTGGCGCGCAGCGACGGCCACATGGCGGCCGACGTGCGGCCGCTGGTGCGGGTGTCGATCACCGTCATCATGGAAGACAACGGCCGTCGCGAGCAGGGCAGCGCCGGTGGTGGCGGGCGCTACGACTACGGCTACTTCAGCGACGAACGCCTGCTCGAGTACGCCCGCGCCGCGGTGCATCAGGCGCGCGTCAATCTGGGCGCCGATCCGGCCCCCGCCGGCACCATGCCGGTAGTGCTGGGCTCGGGCTGGCCGGGCATCCTGCTGCACGAGGCGATCGGCCACGGCCTGGAGGGGGACTTCAACCGCAAGGGCAGTTCGGCCTTCTCCGGCCGCTTGGGCCAGCAGGTGGCGTCGAAGGGCGTCACCGTGGTAGACGACGGCACGATCCCCGACCGCCGCGGCTCACTCAGCATCGACGACGAGGGCAATCCGACCGAGCGCACGGTGCTGATCGACGACGGCATTCTCACCGGCTACATGCAGGACATGATGAATGCGCGGCTGATGGGCATGGCGCCGACCGGCAACGGCCGGCGCGAGTCCTTCGCCCACCTGCCGATGCCGCGCATGACGAACACCTACATGCTCAACGGCGACAAGGATCCGCAGGAGATCATCAAGTCGGTGAAGAAGGGCTTGTATGCGGTGAACTTCGGCGGCGGCCAGGTAGACATCACCTCGGGCAAGTTCGTGTTCTCCACCGCCGAGGCCTACCTGATCGAGAACGGCAAGGTCACCCGCCCGGTGAAGGGCGCGACCCTGATCGGCAACGGCCCCGATGCCCTGACCCAGGTGCGCATGATCGGCAACGACATGGCGCTCGACCCGGGCGTGGGCACATGCGGCAAGGAAGGCCAGAGCGTGCCGGTGGGCGTCGGCCAGCCGACGCTGCGCATCGACGGCCTGACGGTGGGCGGCACCGCCTGAACGGAGCAGCGGCCGGTGCCGGCAGGCGGCCGACCGCTGCTTCGCGTTTCGTTGCGCGGCGGGCCACGGCCCGCCGCGTCGCGTCAGGCGCGCGCGCGGCCGAGAAGGCCGCGCAAGGTTTCCTGCAGGTCGGCCGGCATGACGACGACCTTTGAACTGCCGGCTTCGCCGAGGCGCTCGAGCGAGGCGATGTACTTCTCTCCGAGCAGGTAGAGCATCGGCGTGGTCTCGGTGCCCACCGCGCTGGTCACGCGGCGGATCGCCTCGGCCGAGGCTTCGGCCAGCATCACCTGGGCGCTGGCGTCGCGCTTGGCCGATTCCAGGCGGGCCTCCGCTTCCAGGATGGCGGCCTGCTTCGCGCCCTCGGCTTTGGTCACCGCGGCCTTGCGCTCGCGTTCGGCGGCGGCCTGCAGTTCCATCGCCCGCTGCATCGACTGCGAGGGCTTGATGTCCTGGATCTCCACCGACTTTACCGTCAGACCCCAGTCGACTGCCTCGTCGGCGATGCTCTCGCGCAGGCGGGCCTTGATCTTGTCGCGCGAGGACAGAGCCTCGTCGAGCTCCATCTCGCCGACGATCGAGCGCAGCGTGGTCATGATCATGTTGCGAATCGCCTCGGAGAAGTCGGTCACGCCATACACCGCCTTGACCGGGTCGGTGACCTTCACGAAGGCGATCGCGTTGGTGACGATCACCGCGTTGTCGCGGGTGATCACCTCCTGCTCCTCGACGTCGAGGATGAGATCCTTGGTGACGAGCTTGTAGGCGACGTTGTCGAGGTAGGGAACGAGGATGTTGAGGCCGGGCCGCAGGGTGCCATGGTACTTGCCCAGGCGCTCGACGATCCATTCCTCGCCCTGCGACACCAGCCGCACGCCCTTGGCGATGGTGACGAGGACGAATACAAGTACCGCGATGACGATGATGAGACCTTCGCTCATTGAGTGCCTTTCCTTGGTAGGGGTTGTTCAGGCGCTTGCCGGTTGTTCAGGCTTTTGCCACTTTGAGAAAACTGCCTTCGATCGCCACGACGCGCACCCGCTCGCCAGCGGCGATGGCGGATTCGGCGTGGCAGGGCCACTCCTCGGCGCCCAGAATCGGGCGCTGGAAACGCACCCTGCCGCGCTGGAAGGGCGCTACCGCGCCCACCAGCAGCCCGACTTCGCCGATGACCTCGCCGCCGGCGGTGCCGATCAGGGTGCGGTGCTGTCCGGTGCGGAACACGCGGAACCACAGTACGACCATTGCGAGCGAGGCGGCGATCCACAGTGCGAGCTGGGCGGTGAGCGACAGGTCGCCCGTCACCAGCAGGACCAGCGCCACCAGCAGGGCGCCGAAGCCGAACCAGATGACGAAGAAGGCCGGGATCGCCAGTTCCAGCAGGACGAGGACGATGCCGCCCACGGCCCAGTGCCACCATTCCATGTTCATCGAAACCTCCATGGCGGGCATTGTAGCGGCATGTGCCGCGTCACCAGGCGGCCGGAATTCACGACCGCCCGGCCTTGCCTTCGCCGGGATCGGAGCGGAACAGGGCGGGGTTCAGGCCGTGGCGCTGCAGCAGCCGATAGAACTCGGTGCGGTTGCGCTCGGCCAGGCGTGAGGCGTCGGAGACGTTGCCTTCCGTCAGTTTGAGCAGCTGAACCAGGTAGTTGCGCTCGAAGCGCTGCTTGGCCTCGGCATAGCTCAAGGCCTCGATCGGCTTCACCCGCAAGGCGCGCTCGACCAGCGCGAGAGGGATCAGCGGCGTGGTGGCGAGCGCGCAGCTTTGCTCGACCACGTTCTGCAGCTGGCGCACGTTGCCCGGCCAGGCCGCGGTGGCGAGCGCCTCGAGCGCCTCGGCGGCGAAGCCGCGCAGGTTCTTGTTGTAGCGCTCGGCGAGCTGGCGCAGGAAGTGATCCGCCAGCAGCGGGATGTCTTCGCGGCGTTCGGCCAGCGTCGGCAGCGCGAGATTGACGACGTTGATGCGGTAGTAGAGGTCTTCGCGGAACTGGCCTTCGGCCAGCGCGGCGTCGAGGTCTCGGTGGGTGGCGGAGACGATGCGCACGTCGATCGGCTCGGCGCGGATGGCGCCCACCGGGCGCACGGCCCGCTCCTGCAGCACGCGCAGCAGCTTGACCTGCAGGGCGAGCGGCATGTCGCCGATCTCGTCGAGGAACAGCGTGCCGCCGTTGGCGGCCTGGAACAGGCCGGTGTGGCTGCTGGTGGCGCCGGTGAAGGCGCCGCGCACATGGCCGAACAGCTCGGATTCGAGCAGCGGCTCGGGGATGGCACTGCAGTTGATCGCGACGAAGGGCGCGGCGGCGCGCGGGCTGGCACGGTGCAGGGCGCGCGCTAGCAGCTCCTTGCCGGTGCCGCTCTCGCCGCGGATCATCACGCTGGCGTCGGAGGCGGCGATGAGTCGCGCCTCGTCGAGCAAGGCGTGCATGCGCGCGCTGCGGCTGATGAGCGCGCCACGCCAGGAATCGTCGCCCGCCGGGCTGGCCGGTCCGGCCGGCGTGGCGACGTGCAGGACCTGGGCGATGCGGGCGAGCAGGGATTGGCTGTCGAAGGGCTTGGTCAGGTAGCCGGCAACGCCGCGCGAGGTGGCTTCGACCGCATCCGGAATGGTGCCGTGCGCGGTGAGCAGGATCACCGGCATGGCCGGATGGTGGCGGCGGATCTCCTCGAACAGGGCCAGACCGTCACCGTCGGGGAGGCGGACATCGCTGACCACGAGATCGAAGCGCTCGACTGCGAGGCGGGCGAGCGCGTCCTCGACCGATTCGGCCGTGCTGACGCGATACGCGCTGGCGGACAGCCGCATCGAGAGCAGCCGCAGCAGATCGGTGTCGTCATCGACGAGCAGCAGGCGCGCGCG
Source organism: Thauera sp. (assembly GCA_041586695.1). Classification (GTDB taxonomy): domain Bacteria; phylum Pseudomonadota; class Gammaproteobacteria; order Burkholderiales; family Rhodocyclaceae; genus Thauera. The sequence goes on along the minus strand of JBFGZP010000147.1, from coordinate 1,615 downwards.
CGGCTGCGTCGTCGCGTTTTCGGGCATGCCCGCGCGGCTCATGGCGGCGCGCCCCGGGGCGGTGCCTGCAGGGGCAGGGCGGTGGCAGGCCGCGGCGACAGACTGCGTTCGATCTCGGCGAGGGCGTCGAGCTTGCGCTGGAGCCCCTCGGCATGCAACTCGCTCTCCGCGAGTTGGTGTGCGCTGCGCTCGAGCTGCTGTTCGAGACGCTCGTTGAGCTGGCCCAGGCGCTGGCGCTCGTTGAGCTGGTCGAGCAGGGTGCGGGCGTAGGGGTGGAGCGCCCGCGACGCTTCGTCATCGGCCGCGAGCAGTCCCTCGAGCAGGCTGCGGGCGCGCGAGGTGTTGCCGCTGCGCGGGTGGGCGGCCTGCATCGCCCTCTGCAACTGGCGTTCGGCGCTCTGCTGCGGCGAAGGCCGTTCCGGTGGCTGGCGTGGCGCCGGCGTCGGCGTCGCGCAGCCGGCGAGCGCGGCCAGCGCTGCCGCGGCGAGCGACAGGCGCAGGGTGGCGGGCATGCCGCGGCGAAGGGAAGGGTCAGGCGCCATCGGGAAGTTCGATCCTGAAATGGGCGCCATGTGAGGCCTGCATCGTCTCGACCGAGCCGCCGTGGGCGGTGACGAACTCGCGCACGATCGCCAGGCCGAGCCCGTTGCCCTTGCCTGGTCGCCCCGTGCGGCGGCTGCCCTGGAAGAAGGGCTCGAAGATCCGTTCTGCCTCGGCCGGCGCGACGCCGGGTCCGTCGTCGCGGCAGTCGATGCGTGCGCCGCCCGGCTGCGCCGAGACCTCCACCCGCACCTCCCCGCCTTCGGGGCTGAAGCTGATGGCATTGGCGAGCAGGTTCGACAACGCGATGCGCAGCTTGCCCGCATCGGCGGCGACGGGCGGTGCATCGCCCGATACCGCGACGCGCACCTTTCTCGATTGCGCCTGCAGTTGCAGTTCGGCGGCGACCTGATGCACCAGCGCCTGCAGCGCGGTCGGACGCAGTTCCAGGCGGCGGGCGTCGAACTGGATGGCGTTGTAGTCGAGCAACTGCTCGATGCGCTCCTGCAGGGCGCGGGCATTGTGGTCGAGAATGCCCGTCACCTCGCGTTGCTCGGGGCTCAGGCGGCCGAGTACGCCGTCTGCGAGCAGCGCGACGCCCTCGCGCAGCGAGGCGAGCGGCGTCTTGAGTTCGTGCGAGACATGGCGCAGTACGCGGTTGCGATTGGCTTCGAGTTCGGCCAGGCGTAGCCGCAGCCAGTCCATGCGGTGCCCGAGCTGACGCAGGTCGGAGGGGCCGCTGACCGCAATCGGTGCGTCGAAGCGGTTATCGCCGAGTTCGGCGATCGCGCGCTCGATGCGCCGCAGCGGCCGCAACAACCACAAGCCGGTAAGCGCGGCGAGCACAAGCGCGAGCATGATCGCCGCGACGATCTGGCCTGCCAGCGCTTCGCGCTTGCGATCCAGCGCCTCGAGCATGTCGAGGTTGTGGCCGTCGATGACTTCGCGCACGCGCCCGGCGAGCGCGTCGTTGAGTTCGCCGAGGCGGGCAAGCGGGGCGATGACGTCATGCGTCGCGCTCGCCGCGCTGGTGGCGCCATCGACAGTAGCCATGCGAGAGCCCGTCGGCATCATG
>JBFGZP010000146.1:0-8232 GCA_041586695.1 Thauera sp. | reverse complement strand
GTCAGGCGGATGATTGCAATTGCAATCCCGCGCGGTGACGGCAGCTCGCACTCCGCCTTCAACTGCTCGAAGCGTTTGATGTCGATCGTTCGCGTCATGAATTTCCCTTCGGAGCCCCTTGGCCGTTCGCGGCCGCATGACGCCCGCAATTCGTCTGCCCCGGCACGATCCGCTGCAGAGCCGTCGCAGCGCACCGGTCGATCGAGGACGGATACAGGTGCTTATCGGCGGCAGCCCCCGAAACTTGAGCCGACGGCGAATGCCGGGATTCGTGTGCTGGCAAACGGCGCTAAACTTGCTGCATACATTTCCCCTGTCCGATGATGAAATTCTGTTCAAGTTGCGGCGCTCCCGTCGCACTCCGCGTCCCGGCCGGTGATTCGCTTCCGCGCCATGTCTGCGACCAATGCGGCACGATCCACTATCAGAACCCCAAGGTCGTGGTGGGCGCCCTGCCGGAGTGGGATGGACGCATCCTGCTGTGCCGGCGTGCGATCGAGCCGCGCCACGGCATGTGGACGCTGCCTGCCGGTTTCATGGAGAACGACGAGACCACCGCGCAGGCGGCGGCACGGGAGACGCTGGAAGAGGCTTGCGCACGCATCGAGGTCGGCGACATCTACACACTGATCGACGTGCCGCACATCAGCCAGGTGCATATCGTGTACCGCGCGCGTCTGCTCGACCTCGACTTCCGCCCCGGGGTGGAGTCGCTCGAGGTAGGGTTGTTCGATCAGGCCGACATCCCGTGGGACCAGATCGCCTTTCGCACCATCGCGCTGACGTTGCGACACTTCTTCGAGGACCGTCGGCGCGGCCAGTGGTCCTTCCACACCGGCAGCATCGCCGCACCATCCACGCCACTGCGCTGAGACATTCAGTGCCCGTGGGCATAAGCCTATAACCCGTGCAGACTTGAGTGCCCTTGCCGCCCGGGGGATAATCCCGGGATTAATTCCGGCCTGCGGATCATGAGCAGTTATATCTTCGTCGTCATCGGCGCCGTTCTGGTGAACAACGTCGTCTTCGTCCGCATCCTCGGGCTTTGCCCGTTCATGGGTGTGTCGAAGAAGCTCGAGACGGCCATCGGCATGGGCGCGGCGACCACCTTCGTGCTCACGCTCGGAGCCGGCAGCAGCTACCTGATCGACCATTACCTGCTGCAGCCCTTCGACCTGGTCTACCTGCGCACGCTGTCCTTCATCGTCGTGATCGCGGCAATCGTGCAACTCACCGAACTCGTCATCCAGAAGACCAGTCCGTTGCTGCACCAGGTGCTCGGCATCTATCTGCCGCTGATCACCACCAACTGCGCGGTGCTCGGCGTCCCCCTGCTCAACGTCGGCCTCAACCACAACCTGCTGCAGTCGCTGCTGTTCGGCTTCGGCTCCTCGGTCGGCTTCACGCTCGCGCTGGTGCTGTTCGCCGGCATCCGCGAACGCCTCGACGGCGCCGACGTGCCCCTGCCCTTCCGGGGCACGGCGATCGCCATGATCACCGCGGGCTTCATGAGCCTTGCGTTCATGGGCTTTGCCGGGCTGGACCGTTTTCACTGAAGCCGGCGCCGGATGACGCCCTGCCGGTGGCAACGCTGAACCAGCGCCACCCCTGCCCGCGCGCGGCCCCCGTCCTCGCATCCCTTCAACATACATAAACGCCTACATGCTCACAGCCCTTCTCGTCATGACCGGCATCGCCCTCGTGCTCGGCGCGGCACTGGGCTATGCCGCCATTCGCTTCAAGGTCGAAGGCGACCCCCTGGTCGAGAAGATCGACGCCATCCTGCCCCAGACGCAGTGCGGCCAGTGCAGCTATCCTGGATGCAAGCCCTATGCAGAAGCCATCGCCAAGGGTGACGCCGACATCAATCAGTGCCCCCCTGGTGGCGAGGAAGGCATTCGCAAGCTCGCCGACCTGCTCGGGCGCGAATTCAAGCCACTGTCCGAAGAGCACGGCGTAGAGAAGCCGAAGGCCGTCGCCTTCATCGACGAGCAGACCTGCATCGGCTGCACGCTGTGCATCCAGGCCTGCCCGGTGGATGCGATCGTCGGCGCGGCCAAGCAGATGCATACCGTGGTCGAGCCCTTGTGCACCGGCTGCGAACTGTGTGTCGCGCCCTGCCCGGTCGATTGCATCTCCATGGAGCCGGTATCCGAGACCGTGCAGACCTGGAAGTGGAAATACCCGGTGATCGAGATCAAGGCGGCGGCATGATCGGGCGCCTGTTCAGTTTCAGCGGCGGCATCAAGCCGGACGCGCACAAGAACGAATCGGCCGGAAGCCCGATCCAGCCTGCACCGCTGCCCAGCCGCCTGGTCGTTCCGCTGCGCCAGAGCACCCGCGCCACCGCACGCTGCATCGTGCAGCCCGGACAGAGGGTGCTGAAGGGCGAGCGCATCGGCGAGCCGGAGGGTTTCCTCGGTACGGCCGTCCATGCGCCGACCTCGGGCACCGTCGTCGAGTTCGGCCGCCACACCATGGCCCACCCGTCGGGACTGGAAACCCGCTGCGTCGTCATCGAACCGGACGGCGAGGACCGCTGGATCGAGCACGCCCCGTTCGATTACCAAGGCGCATCGCGCGAGCAGGCGCTGGGCTGGCTGCGCGAGTGCGGCATCGTCGGTCTCGGCGGCGCCACTTTCCCCAGCCATGTCAAGGTCGGCAAGGGCGCGGGCATCGACACGCTGATTCTCAACGGCGCCGAATGCGAGCCCTGGATCACCTGTGACGATCGCCTGATGCGCGAGCGCGCCGCCGACATCCTCGCCGGCGCCGCAATGCTGCGCGAGCTGATCGGTGCCCGCGCGCTCTTGGTCGGCATCGAGGACAACAAGCCCGAAGCGATCGGGGCGATGCGGGCGGCCGCGAGCGCTTGCGCCGGCGACGTCAGCGTGGTTCCGGTGCCGGCACTGTATCCGGCCGGCGGCGAGAAGCAGCTCATCCGCGTACTCACCGGCATCGAGATCCCTTACGGCAAGCTCGGCGGCGACTACGGCGTGCAATGCTTCAATGTCGGCACCGCCCACGCCGTGTATCGTGCGATCGGACACGGCGAGCCGCTGGTCTCGCGCGTCCTCACGCTCACCGGCAACGTCGAGCGCCCGGGCAACTGGGAGGTGCTGATCGGCACGCCAATCGACCAGTTGCTGCCACTGGCCGGACCGAAGGCGGACACCGACCGCTACCTGATGGGCGGGCCGATGATGGGCTTCGCCCTCCCCCGCCTCGACGTGCCGGTGGTCAAGGGCAGCAACTGCATCATCTCCGCCTCGCCGAGCCTGTTCCCGCCGCCGCCGCCCGAGCAGCCCTGCATCCGCTGCGGCGAGTGCGCCCGCGCCTGCCCGGCTGAACTGCAGCCGTTCGAGCTGTACTGGTTCAGTCGCGCCAAAAACTTCGGCAAGGCACAGGAATACCAGCTCTTCGACTGCATCGAATGCGGCTGCTGCAGCTACGTCTGCCCGGCCCACATTCCGCTGGTCGATTACTACCGCTTCGCCAAGAGCGAGATCTGGGCCCGCGAACGCGAGAAGAGCGCCGCCGACCAGGCGCGCGAGCGCTTCGAGTTCCGCAATTACCGCCAGGAACGCGAGAAGGAGGAAAAGGCCGCCAAGCTTGCCGCCAAGGCCGCCGACACGCGCGCCAAGCTCGCCGAGGCGCCCCCGGCAGGTGGGACGGCCACCGCCCAGCCACCCGACATCAGCGCCGAGGAGGATCCGAAGAAGGCGCTGATCGCGGCCGCGCTGGCGCGCGCCAAAGCGCAGAAGGCAGCGGCGCAGTCTAACGACACCGGCACCGGCGTCGCGCAGGAGGCCGAACTCAGCGCGGCCGATGCGCCGCCGCTTGCGCCTTCCGACACCCCGCCCCGAGCCTGACCCGAGCCAGACATCCCCCATGATCCACTCGCCCTACATTCGCAAGCCCGTCAGCGTCCGGCGCGTGATGTTCCTCGTGCTGCTCGCGCTCGTGCCGGGCATTGCCGCCTATGTATGGAAGATCGGCGGCGGCATCCTGGTCAACCTCGGCATCGCCACCATCACCGCAATCGCAGCCGAGGCGCTGGTGCTGCGCCTGCGCAGGCGACCGGTGTGGATTGCGGTGAGCGACCTCTCCGCGGTGCTCACCGCCTGGCTGATGGTGCTGTGCTTTCCGCCGATCGTGCCGTGGTGGGTGACGGTGTTCGGCGTGCTGGTCGCCATCGTCGCGGTCAAGCAGCTGTATGGCGGCCTGGGCCAGAACCCCTTCAATCCGGCGATGGTGGCCTACTGCACGATGATCGTCGCCTACCCGGCGCTGATGTCGCAGTGGCCTGCCGCCGGCCAGCTCGACCTCGACGCCCAGCTCCAGCTCATCCTCGGCGGCGCCCGCGACCTCGACGGCATGACCGGCGCCACCGCGCTCGACGCGCTGCGCACCGGGCTGCGCAGCGGTGTCGCCAGCGTGGATTCAGTGCTGCAAGCCGAAACCTTCGGCATGTTCGGCGGCCGTGGCTGGGAATGGATCGCCGCCGGCTACGTCTTCGGCGGCCTGTTCCTGCTCGCCACGCGCACCATCACCTGGCACATGCCCCTGGCCTTCATCGCGGTGCTGGCGGCGATCTCCGGCGCGTTCTGGCTCGTGCATCCGGCGCAGTTCGCCTCGCCACTGTTCCATCTGGCAAGCGGCGGCGCGATGCTCGCGGCCTTCTTCATCGTCACCGACCCGGTGTCGGGCGCCACAACGCCCCGCGGCAAGCTCATCTTCGCCGCGGGCATCGCCGTGATCGCCTATCTCATCCGCGCCTTCGGCGCCTATCCCGAAGGCGTCGCCTTCGGCGTGCTGCTGATGAACATGTGCGTGCCGCTGATCGACATGAAGACCCAGCCGAAAGTCTTCGGCCATCGCAACGATGCACGAGGGGGTCGCTCGTGAGCGCGCGCTATTCCGCCACCCGGACCTCGCTGCGCACAGCCGGCATCATGGTGGTGTTCACCCTCGCCTTCACCGCGCTGATGGCCTCGTCCTACCGTGCCACACGGCCGGCGATCGAGGCGTCGATGCAGGCGGAGCAACTGCGGCTGATCAACGAGATCCTCCCCCCGGGCAGCTACGACAACGCACTCCTCGACGACGTCGTGCGTGTCGGCCCGAGCCCCGAGCTCGGACTCGACCGCGGGGGTCGGGTGTGGCGCGCACGCAAGAACGGCGCACCGGTCGCGCTGATCCTCGAGACGGTGGCGCCGGATGGCTACGCCGGGCGCATCGAACTGGTGGTCGGCGTGGGCAGCGACGGCATGCTGGCGGGCGTGCGCGTGACGGCGCACAAGGAAACCCCGGGCCTGGGCGACTATGTCGACCCGGCCAAGGACCGCAACAAGACCATGCCGTGGATAGGCCAGTTCGCCATCGCGTCATGGAAGGACACCGACCCGGCCAGCTGGTCGGTGAAGAAGGACGGCGGCAGCTTCGGCTATCGTACCGGCGCCACAATCAGCGCCCGCGCCGTGGTGGGTGCCGTCGGCCGCGCCACCGCGTTCGCCGTCGAGCGCAGGGAGGCACTGTTCGCCGCCCCGGCCGGCAGCACGCTGCAAGGAGAACAGCCATGAGCCCGCAACAATTCCGCGAGATCACCCACAACGGCCTGTGGAAGCAGAACGCCGGGCTCGCGCAGCTGCTCGGCCTGTGCCCGATTCTGGCGGTGAGCACGAGCATGGTGAATGCCGTGAGCCTGGGCCTGGCGACCGTCCTGGTGATGGCGCTGGCCAACCTCGGCGTGGCCACGCTGCGCAACTTCATTCCCTATGAAATCCGCATCCCGGTCTTCATCCTGATCATCGCCTCGCTGGTCACGGTTGTCGACCTGGTCTTCAATGCCTACCTGCACAGCCTGTACCTGGTGCTCGGGATCTTCATCCCGCTGATCGTCACCAACTGCATCGTCCTCGCCCGCGTCGAGGCCTACGCGGCCAAGAACGACCCGCTCACATCGACGGTCGACGGCGTGATGATGGGACTCGGTCTGGTGTGGGTGCTTGCGCTGCTCGGCGGCCTGCGCGAACTGCTCGGCGCCGGCACGCTATTTTCGGGTATCGACATGATCATTCCCGGCACCTCGGCGCTGAACCTGTTCGGCGACGACTACCCCGGTTTCCTGATCGCCATCCTGCCACCGGGCGCGTTCTTCGCGCTGGGCTGCCTGATCGCCGCCTACAACGCCATCAACACGCGGGCCGCGGCGCGTGCCCGACCTCATCCGTCCGCCAATGAATCCGCGCCGCAGGAAGCGGCGTCTCCCGCCGGCTGAACGTGGCGACGATGAAGCGCGAGGCGATCCGGGAATTCTTCCGTCGCCTCCATGATGGCAACCCGAATCCGCAGACCGAGCTCGAATACGCCTCGCCCTACCAGTTGCTGGTGGCGGTCGTGCTGTCGGCGCAGGCGACCGACCGCAGCGTGAATATCGCCACGCGACGGCTGTTCGCGGTCGCTCCCACGCCGGAGGCGATGATCGGCCTGGGCGAAGAGGGTGTGGCCGACCACATCAAGACCATCGGTCTGTTCCGCAACAAGGCCAGGAACACGGTGGCACTGTCACGCCAGCTGCTCGAGCGCCACGCCGGCGAGGTACCCGACGACCGCGCCGCCCTCGAAGCCCTACCCGGCGTCGGCCGCAAGACCGCCAACGTCGTCCTCAACACCGTCTTCCGCCATCCGGTGATGGCGGTCGACACCCACATCTTCCGCCTTGCCAACCGTACCGGGCTGGCCCCCGGCAAGGACGTGGTGGAAGTCGAGAAGGCGCTGCTGCGCCGGGTACCGAAGGACTACCTGCTCGACGCCCACCACTGGCTCATCCTGCACGGCCGCTACGTGTGCACCGCGCGCAAGCCGAAATGCGGCCAGTGCTGCGTACGCGATCTGTGCCTGTTCCGCGACAAGACCGACTAAGCCAAACCGAACGAGAGCCGACCATGTTCAACCCCAGCCGCGACCAGGTGCGCAACTTCTTCATCGAAACCTGGCGCAAACACCGCGCACGGGAAGTATTGACGCCGATGGAAAGCATCGCCGCGGACATCATCGCCCTGCACCCGGAATATCACGCCGTAGTGGAAGACCCGGAGTCGGTCGACCGCGATTTCCCGCCGGAGGCGGGACAGATCAACCCCTTCCTGCACTTGTCGCTGCATCTGGCAATCGAGGAGCAGCTCTCGATCGACCAGCCGCCGGGCATCCGCGCCGCCTTCGACGCCGCCTGCGCGCACCGCCGCGAGCGGCACGACGCCGTTCACGACGCGCTCGAATGTCTCGGCGAGATGATGTTCAGCGCACAGCGCAACGGCACGCCACCCGATGGCGCCGGCTATGTGGATTGCCTGCGCCGCCGGGCGGGCTCGCACTGAATGGCACGGCGCCGCCGGCCGCGCGTGCTCAGCGCTTGACGTACAAGCCCTGCTGCGAGGCGAACCAGGCGGAAAGATCCTGCATGTCCTCGCGTGACAGGTTTTCCACCTGTGCGGCCATGATCGGATTCTTCCGCTTGCCGGCCTTGTAGTCCTTCAGCGCCTGGAGCAGGTAGTCCTCGTGCTGGCCGGCGATGTGGGGAAAGGCCGGGGCGGGGCTGTTGCCGTCGGCGCCATGGCAGGCGGCGCAGACCTCGGACTTCTGCTTGCCGCTCGCCGGATCGCCGCCAGCGACGGCAGGCAGGGCAAGACCGAGGACAAGCAGGGAGAGGGCGGCATGGCGAAGGGAACGTTGCGTCATCATCTGCTCCATCAGCGCGCAGCGCCATAATAGGCTGCGAGGTCGGCCATGTCCTGCTCCGACAGGCTGCCGGCGATGCCCTGCATCGTCGGGTGACTGCGTTCGCCCGACTTGTAGGCCCGGAGCGCCTGCACGATGTACTCCGGATGCTGCCCGCCGAGCTTGGGCACCGAATACACGTCCGGGAAGCTACTGCGATAACCGGGAATGCCATGGCAGCCGATGCACATCGAAACCTTGGTCTTTGCTGCTTCGGCATCGCCCTCGACTGCCTGAGCGGGCGTCAGCGCCGCAGCCAGGGCGAGGGTGAGAAGCAGATGTCGTCCCTGCATGTTGTCTCCTCCGTGGGTGTTCTGCATGTTGGGTCGGGTAGCGCGCACCGCCCCGCGTGGGCAGGCGCTCCGGGTGCGTATGATAGACGGGACGGATGGCCGCGCCGAATTTTCCTGAGGCTAGCCCTATAATCGAGAGGAATTAATCAGAGGAATCCCC
>JBFGZP010000145.1:0-8255 GCA_041586695.1 Thauera sp. | reverse complement strand
GGCGAGCGCGATTCGTAGCACAATCGATCTTCTTTCCGGTTACAAGAGCGCCCCGAAACCCGATGAATCCGCTGCTCCAAGTTCGCCAGCACGGCCAGCAGATCTGGCTCGACAACCTCTCCCGCACCCTGCTCAGGGATGGCCATCTCGCGCGTTTCATCGCCGAAGACGGCGTTGCCGGGGTCACGACCAATCCCGCAATCTTTCACAAGGCGATCGCCGGCGGGCGCTACTACGAAGAAGATCTCGCCGCGCTCAAGCGCCAGTCGCTCGGCGCCGAGGCGCGTTACGAGGCGCTGGTCATCCCCGATGTGCAGGCGGCATGCGACCTGCTGGCCCCACTCCACCACGACAGCGGCGGCGGTGCCGGCTATGTCAGTCTGGAGGTGTCGCCCACGCTCGCGCACGACGCCGACGGCACGGTGGCGGCAGGCCGGCGGCTGAAGGCGGCGGTGGATCGTCCCAACCTGTTGATCAAGGTTCCGGCCACGCGCGCCGGGCTCGACGCGATCGAGCGCCTGATCGGCGAAGGCGTGAGCGTGAACGTCACGCTGATGTTCTCGCTCGCCCATGTGGATGCGGTCGCCGAGGCCTACCTGCGCGGCCTTTCACGGCTGCAGGCGGCGGGCGGCGATGTGTCGACGGTGATGTCGGTGGCGAGCCTGTTCCTGTCGCGGGTCGACACCCTGGTCGACAAGCGGCTCGAGGAGCTCGGCGGCGACGCGCTCGCGCTGCGCGGCCTGTCCGCGGTGGCGCTGGCCAGACTCGCCTATCAACGCTACCTCGAACGTTTCCACGGCGAGGCCTTCACCGCCCTGCGCACAGCCGGCGCGCGGCCCCAGTTCATGCTCTGGGCCAGTACCGGCACCAAGAACCCGGCCTACAGCGACTTGTTGTACGTCGAGCCCTTGATCGGCCCGGAGACGGTGAATACCCTGCCCGACGCCACGCTCGACGCGCTGCGCGACCATGGCCGCCCCGAGAATGCGCTGCTGCGCGACGAGGATGGCGCGCTGGCGCAATTCGAGGCGCTTGCCGCGCGCGGGGTCGACATGAAAGCCATCGGCGAGCAGTTGCAGCAGGAAGGCCTGGCCCAGTTCGAACAGGCCTTCGCCGCCCTGCTCGAACTCACCGCCTGACTGCGGAAACAGCCAGGCGCCCGACATTCGGGCGGCGCCAGATCAGGCCGGTTGCGGCAGGAACTGCCGCCCCTGCGCTGGCCTCTGCAGGGCCGAGCGCGGCACGCCGCGCTGCGCCCCGACCGGCCCGAGCAATTCCTTCATGTCCAGGATGAGCACGATGCGGCCATCGGACTGCGTCGTCACGCCGGCCACGCCCCTGGGCCGGAAGTCATCCAGCGACTTGATCACCACGTCCTCGCGACCGGCGAAGCTGTCGACGCCGAGCACGAAGGACAGTTCGGCCGTCTGCATCAGCACGCCGTATTCGGGCACCTGCTCCTGCGGCCAGCCCAGCAGCTCGAACAGGGGCAGGACCGGGAGCACTTCGCCGCGCACCACCATGATCGCGCGCCCACCGACTTCCTGGATCGTCTCGGGCACGATCGGCAGGATCTCGCGCACCATCGACAGCGGCACGGCGAACGGCTGCTCACCCAGCCTGGCCAGCAGCACCGGCAGGATCGCCAGCGTGAGCGGCAGCTGAATCACCAGCGTCGTTCCCCTGCCCTGCTGCGAGCGGATCTCGATCGTGCCGTTGAGCTTCTGGATGTTGGTGCGCACCACGTCCATGCCCACGCCACGGCCCGACAGATCGGAAACCTGTTCGGCCATCGAAAAGCCGGGCAGGAAGATGAGATTGTAGCTCTGGCGCTCGTCCAGCGTGCTCGCCTCGGCATCGTCGATGAGGCCCTGGGCGAGCGCCTTGGCACGCAGCCTGGCGGCGTCCATGCCGCGGCCGTCGTCGGCCACGACGATGACGATGTGGTCGCCCTCCTGGCGTGCCTCGAGGCGCAGTACCGACCTCTGCGGCTTGCCCGCCGCCGCCCGTTCGGCCGCATCCTCGACGCCGTGATCCACCGCATTGCGGATGAGATGGATGATCGGGTCGGACAGGTCCTCGATCATCGTCTTGTCGATTTCCGTTTCCTCGCCCGAGATCACCAGTTCGACGTCCTTGCCCAGGCTGCGGGCGAGGTCGCGCGCGATGCGCGGATACTTCTGGAACAGGCGGCCGATCGGCTGCATGCGCGTCTTCATCACCGCGTTCTGCAGATCGGCCACGAGCAGGTCGAGCTGGCTCACCGCCAGGTCGAGCGCGTGCAGGGTCTCGTTATCGCTGCGACCGCCCAGGATATCGCCGCGCAGCGCGTTGAGGCGGTTCCTGGTCAGGCCGATCTCGCCCGACAGCGTCAGCACCTGGTCGATCCTCGCTGTATCGACCCTGATCGCATTGTCGCGCTGGCGTTCGCCTGCGCGCCGCCCTGGGACGGCATGGACGATGTCCGGGGCTCCGTCCCCGATCTCGGTTGTCGGGGAAACCAGCGCCGGCTCGTCGACAGTGCCCTTGCAGTCGGCGGCAAGCCCGCTGACCGCCCGGTACATCGCGTCCCAGTCGGGTTCTCCCCCGGTTCCAACCGGGGCCGCTGCGCGGGCCGACAGCGGTGTGCGCGCAGCCTCGCGCACGCCTGCACCATCCGCCGGCTCCGCGCTCGCGAGTGCCGCCCCGAGGACTGAAATCAGGGCGCTGTCGGCCGCGGGCGGCTGGGCGCCATGGTCGAGCTCGATCAACATGTCACGCGCGGCCCCGGTGGCGGCGAGGATCACGTCCAGCACTGCCGGAGTGATCGACAGCTCGCCCCGGCGCAGCCGATCGAGCAGCGTCTCGGTAAGGTGACACAGCGTCACCAGTTCGCCGACGGCGAGAAACCCGGCGCCGCCCTTGATCGTATGAAAGCCGCGGAAGATGTCGTTGAGCAGCTCGCGGTCAGCGGGCGAGCGTTCGAGCTGGACGAGCCTGTTGTCGACCGCCGACAGCAGATCACCCGCCTCGACGACGAAATCCTGCAACAGGTCTTCCATGCCACCGAAGTCGCTCATGGCCGTTTCCGCTTCGAATCCATGTCCGCCCGCCGTGCCTCAGAAACCGAGGCTCTCGAGCAGCTCGTCGACCTGCTCCTGGCTGGAGACGACGTCGTTGCGACCCTTGCCGTTGACCACCGGCCCGTTCATCAGCCCTGCGTGATGGTCCTTGCGCAGCTCGGCCGGTGCGACCTCGAGCAGCACCCGCAGGAGCTGTGTCTCCAGTGTCTGCGCCATATCGAGCACCTTCTTGATCACCTGGCCGGTGAGATCCTGAAAGTCCTGGGCCATCATGATTTCGAGCAGTTGCGCGTTGGTCTCGCGGCTCGACTCCGCGACCTCGCCGATGAACACGCGCGTGTCCGCGCTCAGGGTCTTGAACTCGTCCGCCGACAGCCGGCCTTCGAAAAGGCGGTCCCAGCGCGCGCGCAGCGCGCGGGCATCGGCCTCCACGCCCTCCTGCAGGGGTCGGGCGATATCGGTAGCGTTGAGCACGCGGCTCGCCGCCTTCTCGGTCATGTGGACGATGTAGCCGAGTCGTTCGCGCGCGTCCGGCATCACTTCGGCAACGTCCCTCAGGGCGCCGTCGAGCCCGAGTTCGCGCAGGGTGTCGTGCACCTGGCGGGTAAGCTGGCCGATGCGGTTGAACACCGATTCATGGCCCGCTTCGGCGGGCGCAGCGCTTAGGCCGGCTGGACGCGCGCCAGCGCGAGCGGGCGCCTGGGCCGGCGCCGGCCTGGCCGCCGCCGGTTCGGCGATCGCATGCTGAGCGGCGACGGCATCGAACAAGGCCTGCAGTTCGTCGTTGTCGCCGGTCGCTTCCACTGTCGGCAGCGCGGTGTGCCGCGCCGGCGTAACGCTGCGCGTCGCCGGTTCGGAGGCGATGCTGTCGAACAGCGCCTGCAAGTCGTCGCAATCGCCCGACTCGTCGAATCTCGCCCTCTTGCTCATCTTCAGGCTCCTTTTTCACCCGGGCCGTGCAATCAGCCGGCACGCTTTCCGAGCTTCTCGAAAATCTTCTCCAGCTTCTCCGCCAGTGTCGCGGCGGTGAAGGGCTTGACGATGTAACCGTTCGCCCCGGCCTGGGCTGCGGCGATGATGTTTTCCTTCTTTGCCTCGGCGGTGATCATCAGCACCGGCAGGTGCTTCAGGTGCGGCGCCTGACGGATCGCCTGCAGCAGGGCGAGGCCATCCATGTTGGGCATGTTCCAGTCCGTGACGACGAAATCGAACGCGCCGTTGTTGAGCTTTTGCAGTGCGACGGCGCCATCCTCGGCCTCGTCGACGCTGGCGTAGCCGAGCTCCTTGAGCAGGTTGCGGACGATGCGTCGCATGGTCGAGAAATCGTCGACGACGAGGAATTTCAGCTTCAGATCGGCCATGTTGTTCTCCGTTTTTCCCTGGCAGCGAACACTCAGGCCCGACGGGCATTCTGCAGCAGGGGCCTGAGCGTATCGGCAAGTACGTCGGCGTCGAATTTTGCCACGTATGCGTCGACTCCGACCCGCTCGCCCATCCCGCGATCGGCTCCTGCCGTCGCGGATGAATGCATGACCACGGGCACGCTGGCGAAACGGCCATCGTTTCTCAGCTTGCGCGTCAGCGCATAGCCATCCATGTCGGGCATTTCCGCGTCGACCAGGATGAGGTCGATCTCGTCCGCCACGCGCCCGCCCACCCGTTCCGCATGGGTCGCGATCGCCTCCAGCCGCGCCCACGCCTCGTGCCCGCCCTGCGCGTGCTTGTGTCGCACACCGAGCTTGTCGAGCACCGCGCCGATCTTGCGTCGCGCCGGCCCGGCGTCGTCGACGAAGAACAGATTGAACTCCTGGCCATTGGCCAGCGGGGCAATCCGGCCCAGCGCCGGGTCGCCGAAGGTATTGGAAAGGATGGCCTCGACATCCAGGATCGACACCAGCCGGCCGTCGCCCAGTTCGGTGATGGCCGTGATGAATCCGTGCATGCCGCCCGAGACATGCTCGGGCGTGCGGATCCTGTCGCACTCCACGCGTACGATGCGGTCGACTTCCTCGACGAGAACTCCGACCGTCCGCTTGCCGAACTCGGCGACCATCATCGAGGCGCCCGTCGCCGCGCCGGTACACGCGATACCGAGCAGCTTCGCCAGCGAGAGCACCGGGATCACGTTGCCGCGCAGCGAGGTCAGGCCTTCGACGCCCTGCGGCATGTTGGGGGTGCGGGTGACGAAGGGTGTTTTCGACACCCCCCTCACCTTGAACACGTCGATACCGAAGCGCTCGCCGGTGCCGAGCGTGAACAGCAGCAGTTCCAGCCTGTTCGCGCCCGCCAGCGGGGCGCGGCTTTGCGCCGCGGCCAGCAGGGCGATCTCGCGCTCGTCGGCCTTCAGCACGACGCCCCGACCCCGCATGCAGGCCGTGCGCCGCGCGCTCCCAGTACGCGCAAGAGGGTCAGCGCCAGCGACCGGGGCTCGAACATCGGCACGTGCTCGTCGACGCCGATCGCGCTGCCGCGTTGCTCGTCCGGCACACCGGACAGCGACGAATGCATGACGACCGGCACGCCGGCAAAACGGCGGTCCGACTTGATCCGGCGGGTGAGGTCGAAACCGTCCATCTCCGGCATTTCTGCGTCCGTCAGCACCAGGCTGACCACGTCCGCGACCCGGCGCCCGGCGGCTTCCGCATGGGCGGCGGCGCTCACGAGTTCTTCCCAGGCATGACAGCCATTGAGTGCGCCGACCTGGCGCACGCCCATGGCGGCGAGGGTCCGCGAGATCTGGCGGCGCGCCACGGACGAGTCGTCGGCGAAGTAGACGGTGAGCTCGTGGCCCTGCTGCAGGGGCGAAATCTCCCGGAAGAGCGCGCCATCGTCGGGCAGGCCGGACGCCGGCAGGACCTTCTCGAGGTCGAGCAGCATCACCAGCCGGTGGTCGGCGAGTTCGGTGACCGCGGCCACCAGCCCTCCCATGCCGGGGCCGGGCATCTCCGGCGGCAGGTGCATCCGGCTCCAGTCCAGGCGCAGGATGGTATCGACCGCCTCGACCAGGAATCCCTGGCTGTGGCCACCATACTCGTTGACGATCATTATCCCGCGCGGACCGTCGCTATCCACGCCGGCGTATCGCGCCAGATCGATGACCGGCACGAGTGCGCCGCGCAGGCTGACCATGCCCTCGACCCCGGCCGGCATCTGCGGCGTCGCCGTGATCGCCGGCGGACGCATCACCTCACGCACCTTCGAAACATCGATCCCGAAGGTTTCGCGCCGGCCACCATGCCGATCGACGCCGAGCGTGAACAGCAGGATCTCGAGCTTGTTCGTGCCCGCCAGCCGGGGGCGGGCATCGACGGTTCTGAGCAGTGCGGACATTCTCGTATTCCGGATTTCCGGCCCGTGGCTGGCCGCAAGTCGCGACCGATTGGCTTACATATCGGCCCACCGGAGGCAGACTTGAGCCGCAGCGTCAGCGCAGGCGCGGTGCCGCAAGGCCGAGGCCGGCAGCCTTGTCGATGGTCGCGCCCACCGCACCGGCGTCGATCGGCACCGCAGCTTCGCGCTGCGACCGGCCCTCGCTGCGGATCGCCGCTTCGCTCTCCTTGTTCAGCACGATGATGCTGATGCGGCGATTGATGGGGTCGAGCGGATCGTCGCGCTTCAGATGGATGGTATCTGCCAGACCGACCACCCTGACCATGCGGCCGGCCTCCAGGCCGCCGGCAACCAGTTCCCGCCGCGATGCGTTGGCGCGATTGGCCGAGAGTTCCCAGTTCGAAAAGCCGCGCTCGCCACCTGCATACTGGGCCGAATCGGTGTGGCCCGACAGGCTGATGCGGTTATCGACGCTGTTCAACGTGCGTCCGATCTCGCGCAGCAGCTGGCGCGTATAGCCCTGGAGGTCGGCGCTGGCGGAGCTGAACATCGGCCGGTTCTGCTCGTCGACGAGCTGGATGCGCAAGCCCTCGTTGATGATGTCGATCAGGATCTGGTTCTTGAACTGGCGCAGCGCCGGGTTTGCCTCGATAACCGCCTCGAGGTGGCCCTTGAGGTCGTTGAGGCGGATGCGCTCGCGCCGCTTCTCGGTCTCGATCGCCTCGACCTCGGCCGGCGTGCGCCGCCCGCCCGCGGCATCGAGGTTGATCGCGCGTTTGCCCTCGACATCGCCGCGCTTGACCTGGCCGATCGAGCGCGTCAGGTCCTCGCCCCCGCCCTTGATGATGCTGGAGCTGTCGCCCGTGCCGCTGCCCCCGCCCATGCTGATCTGGAGCGGATTCTGGAAGTAGTCGGCAATGCCCTCGAGGTCGCCCTGCGCGGTCGAGCCGAGCAGCCACATCAGCAGGAAGAAGGCCATCATCGCAGTGACGAAGTCGGCGTAGGCGATCTTCCAGGCGCCGCCGTGATGGCCGCCGCCCCCCTTCTTGATGCGCTTGACGACGATCGGCTGCTGGGTCTCGTCGCTCACGCCGAACCCCGCGCCGGATCACCGCCGGCAGCCGGGCGGCAGCCGTGCGCAGTCGTGTCGGTCCGCATCGTGCCCACCATCAGCCCTTGCGGTTCTTGATTTCCTGCTCGAGCTCGGCGAAGCCCGGGCGCTCGGTCGAGTACAGCACCTTGCGGCCGAACTCGATCGCCACCTGCGGCGCATAGCCGTTCATGCTCGCGAGCAGCACGACCTTCATGCACTGGTATATCTTGCCGCCCTCTTCCACCTTCTGCTCGAGCTGGCTGGCGAGCGGGGCGACGAAACCATACGAGAGCAGGATGCCGAGGAAGGTCCCGACCAGGGCACCGCCGATCATCTTGCCGAGCACCGCGGGCGGCTGACCGACCGAGCCCATCACGTTCACCACGCCCATCACCGCGACCACGATACCGAAGGCCGGAACCGCGTCGGCGACCTTGCCGACGATGTGCGGCGCCTGGTGGGCCTCCGTGTGGTGGGTCTCGATCTCCATGTCCATCAGGTTCTCGATCTCGAAGGCGTTGAGGTTGCCCCCCACCATCATGCGCAGGTAATCGGTCAGGAACTCCACCGCATGGTGGTCCGAGGTCACACTCGGATACTTGGAGAAGATCGGGCTCGAATCCGGGTTTTCGATGTCGCTCTCGATCGACATCAGGCCTGCCTTGCGCACCTTGGCGAGGAGCTCGTAGAGCAGCGCCAGCAGATCCATGTAGAGCGCCTTGTTGTAGCGCGAGCCCTTCACCGCCATCGACAGCGAGCCGAGGGTCGCC
>JBFGZP010000144.1:0-8279 GCA_041586695.1 Thauera sp. | reverse complement strand
GATCTCCTTGAGCGCGCCGGCGGTTTCGAACGCCATCTCGCGCGATTCGATCACGCACGGACCAGCGATGAGGAAGAAAGGCTTGTCCAGACCAACATCGAAATCACACAGTTTCATGGTTTGCTCCTTCAGGCTGCAACCGCGCCCTGCCGGGCGATCGCCGCCTTCACAAAGGCGGTGAACAGCGCGTGCCCCGTGCGCGGGTTGGAAGTGAATTCGGGGTGGAACTGGCAGCCGACGAACCAGGGATGGACGTCGGTCGGCAGTTCGACCATTTCGCACAAATCGGTCGCAGGGGCGCGACCGGAGACGACCAGGCCCTTCTGTTCGAGCTTTGCCAACAGCGCGTTATTGACTTCGTAGCGATGGCGATGACGCTCCATGATCTCTGCTGCACCATACACCTGGCGCGCGAGCGTGCCCTCGCCCAGCTTGCAGATCTGGCCACCGAGCCGCATGGTACCGCCGAGGTCGGAGCTCTCGGTGCGTTTCTCGAGCTTGCCGGAGCGGTCCTTCCACTCGGTGATCAGGCCGATCACCGGGTGAGGCGTGTCGCGCTCGAACTCGGTCGAGTGCGCATCGGTCATTTCCGCCACGTCACGGGCGAACTCCACGACCGCGAGCTGCATGCCGAGGCAGATCCCGAGATAGGGCACCTTGTTCTCGCGGGCATAACGGATCGCTGCGATCTTGCCCTCGGTGCCGCGCTTGCCGAAACCGCCGGGCACGAGGATCGCATCCATCTTCTCGAGGACGGCGCAACCTTCGCGTTCGATGGCTTCGGAATCGATGTAGTGGATCTTCACCTTCGATTCGGTGTGCATCCCGGCGTGGCTCAAGGCTTCTATCAGCGACTTGTACGATTCGGTCAGGTCGACATACTTGCCGACGAAACCGATATTGACGTTGTGCTTGGGATTCTCGAGCGCGTGGATAAGGTTTTCCCACACGCCGAGGTCCGCCGCGCGGGCGAGGATGTCGAGCTTGTGGCACACGATCTGGTCGAGCATCTGGTCATGCAGCCTGCTCGGGATCTTGTAGATGGAGTCGGCATCGAGGCATTCGATGACCGCCTCGGGCATCACGTTGCAGAACAGCGCGATCTTGCGCCGCTCGTCGTCCGGCACCGAACGGTCGGCGCGGCACAGCAGGATGTCGGGCTGGATGCCGATCTCGCGCAACTCCTTCACCGAGTGCTGGGTGGGCTTGGTCTTCAGTTCGCCGGCGGTCGGGATGTACGGCAGCAGCGTCAGGTGGATGAAGCAGGTGCTTCTGCGCCCCTCCTCGATCCCCATCTGCCGGATCGCCTCGAGAAAGGGCAGCGACTCGATATCGCCCACCGTGCCGCCGATCTCGACGATCGCCACGTCCGCGCCTTCGGCGCCGCGCTTGATATAGGTCTTGATCTCGTCCGTGATGTGAGGGATCACCTGCACCGTCTTGCCCAGATACTCGCCGCGCCGTTCCTTCTTGATCACCGCCTCGTAGATCTGTCCGGTGGTGAAGTTGTTGCGCCTGCTCATCTTGGCGCTGGTGAAGCGCTCGTAATGGCCGAGGTCGAGATCGGTTTCCGCGCCGTCTTCGGTGACGAAGACCTCGCCGTGCTGGAACGGGCTCATCGTGCCCGGATCGACGTTGATGTAAGGGTCCAGCTTGAGGTGCGTGACCTTGATGCCGCGGGATTCCAGAATGGCCCCGAGTGAGGCCGCGGCGATGCCCTTGCCCAGAGAGGACACGACACCGCCGGTAACGAAGACGTATTTGGTCATGAGAACTGCACAGCGGGAAAGCGCGATGATAACCGATCCGCCCCTTTGCAGTCAGCAGGCGGCACGCATCGTCGCGGCCGCCTGCCTACCCGATCGCGTCACGCCATGCTGCGCAACTCACGCAAGAGCACCGAAACCATCGGCATGTCGATGCTGACGCTGCCCTGAACGTCCGTCAGCAGGTGGCGGTAGCGATCGATGTGGAACTTGTGCCGCGTCACCCAGGCCTGACGCAGCTCCTCGGGATCATCGAAGTCGGGCGACAGCCGCAACGCGTCCGCCGATAGGGTGCGCGCCTGCGACGAAAGATCCACACGCAAGGCCGAGCGGGCGAGAACCTGCCAGCGCGTTTCTGCGGGCAGATTGTCGATCTGGTGACCGAGCCAGTGCAGGTCGAGGTCGCCCCCGAGCCCGAAGTAGACGCTCGCCACCGTCGCCTCGGGGCGGCCGCCCTCGGCCGCCACCTCGACCAGATCCAGGCCGGAGTAAAGCTCCTCGAGGCCCGCGATGCGGTGCGCCAGGGCCTGCGGCACGCCCTTCTCGACATACGCCGCGGCCATCGCGTCGAGTTCATCGCGATAGGCGGGGGTGACGAGATCGCGCAGCCCGGCGCCCAGCGCGCTGACGCCCGGCGCAAAGTGGCCCAGGGTCGTCTGCAGGTCCTCCAGCCAGTCCCGGTGTCGCAGGAACCACATCGTGCCGCGCTGCACCAGGCGGCCTGTATCCAGAATCAGGCCAGTCTGCACGGCGTCCGAGACACGGTTGTCGAGCGCCTCGATTTCGCGCCAGATCGGCACCAGGCCGAACACTTCTCGCGTAGCCAGGTAGGCCCGCACCACGTCCGGTGCCGAAGCGCCGACATCGCTCTGCAGCCGGCCGACGAAGGTGGGACCGACGCGATTGACCATGCTGTTGATGACGTGGGTCGAGATGATCTCGCGCCGCAGCGGGTGCTGCTGTATCTGCTCGGCAAACCGCTCCCTCAACGGCGCGGGGAAGTAACGGATGAGCGCGGTGGAGATGTACGGGTCGTCGGGCACGTTCGAGGCCAGCACCTCGTCGTAGAGTTCGATCTTCCCGTACGCGAGCAGGATCGCCAGTTCCGGCGCCACCAGACCGAGCCGTGCCGCCTTGCGCTCGGCAATTTCATCGTCCATCGGCAGGAATTCGATCTTGCGATTGAGCCGGCCGGCAATGCTGAGCCTGCGGATGAACTCGGCCTGTTCGTCGAGCAGCATCGCGCCGCGCGCACGCGTCACCGACAGGACCTGCGTCTGCGCGTAGTTGTCGCGCAACACCAGCTCCGCCACTTCCTCGGTCATGTCGGCAAGCAGCTGGTTGCGCTGCTTCAGGGTCAGCTCGCCTTCGGCGACCACGCTGTTGAGCAGGATCTTGATGTTCACCTCGTGGTCGGAGCAATCCACCCCGCCCGAGTTGTCGATCGCGTCCGTATAGACCTTGCCGCCCTTGAGGGCGAATTCGATGCGCCCGAGCTGGGTGGCGCCCAGGTTGCCGCCTTCGCCGAATACGCGGCACGCCAGTTCGGCACCGTTCACGCGCACCGCGTCGTTGGCGCGATCCCCCACGGACGCGTCGGTCTCGCTCGTGGCCTTGATGTAGGTCCCGATGCCGCCGTTGTAGAGCAGATCGACCGGTGCCTTGAGGATGCAGCGGATGAGCTCGGTGGGCGGCAAGGCCTCGTCCTCGATGCCGAGCACCTCCCGCGCCCGCGCCGAAAGCTTGATCGACTTCGCGCTTCGAGGCCATATGCCACCACCCTCGGAGATCAGCGTCCTGTCGTAGTCGTCCCACGAGGATCGCGGCAGCGCGAACATGCGCGCGCGCTCTTCCCAGGTGACCTCGGGATCGGGATCGGGATCGATGAAGATGTGCCGGTGATCGAAAGCCGCCAGCAGGCGGATGTGGCGCGACAGCAGCATGCCGTTGCCGAACACGTCGCCCGACATGTCGCCGACACCGGCGACGGTGAAGTCCTGTTCCTGGGTGTCGACGCCGAGTTCGCGGAAGTGGCGCTTGACCGACTCCCACGCGCCGCGCGCCGTGATCCCCATCTTCTTGTGATCGTAGCCCACCGAGCCGCCCGAGGCGAAAGCGTCGCCGAGCCAGAAGCCGTACTCGCCCGCCACCTCGTTGGCAAAGTCGGAGAATGTCGCCGTACCCTTGTCCGCCGCGACCACCAGATAGGGATCGTCCTCGTCGTGACGCACCACGTTCGGCGGCGGCACCACGGTCCCCTGCACAAGGTTGTCGGTGACATCGAGCAGACCGCGCAGGAAGGTGCGGTAGCAGGCCACGCCCTCGGCCAGCAGCGCCTCGCGCCCGCCTTCGGCCGGCGGCGTCTTGACCACGAAGCCCCCCTTCGAGCCCACCGGGACGATGACCGCATTCTTGACGATCTGCGCCTTCACCAGCCCGAGAATTTCAGTGCGGAAGTCCTCCATGCGGTCCGACCAGCGCAGGCCGCCGCGGGCGACCTTGCCGCCACGCAGGTGCACGCCCTCGACGCGCGGCGAATAGACGAAGATCTCGAACATCGGCAGCGGCTGCGGCAATTTCGGAATCCGCGACGGCGCGAGCTTGAAGGAGATGTAGGGCTTGGGATTGCCGTCGCTGCCGGGCTGGAAGTAGTTGGTCCGCAAGGTCGCCTGGATCATTGCCAGGAACTGGCGCAGGATGCGGTCCTCGTCGAGGTTGGAAACCGTGTTCAGCCCGTCCTCTATCTTCCCCACAAGGTTCTTGCAGCGCGTGTCGCGATCGCCCTCTTCGGCCGGATCGAAACGCAGGCGGAACAACTCGAACAGCTGCCGCGTGAGAGCGGGATAGGCGGCGAGCGCCTGCTCCATGTACGACTGACTGAACGTGAACGCGGCCTGGCGCATGTGCCGGGCGTAGCCGCGGAGCACGCTGACCTCGCGCGCACCCAGACCGACCAGCAGCGTGAGGCGATTGAAGTCGTCGTTTTCTACATCGCCCCGCCACACCTTGAGGAACGCGTCCTCGAACAGGGGCCGCACGGTGTGGATGTTCAGTCCCTCGGCGCCGGTGAAGCTCAGGCCGAAGTCGTGGATCCAAACCTTGCTGCCGTCCGCGCGATCGACCGCGAAAGGCCGCTCCTCGCCAACGCCGACGCCCATGTGCTCGAGCATCGGCAGGCTGCGCGACAAGGGCACCGGCGCACCGACCTGGTAGAGCTTGAAGTTCAGGCGTCCGGTCGGCGCCTCGAGCGGGACGTAGAGGTTCATCGCCAGGGTGTTGTCGACATCGAGCGACTCCATCCGCTCGATGTCGAAGACCGCGACCCGCGCCGAATACTCCTCGCGATAACCTGCCGGGAACGCGTCTTCGTAGTTCCGCAGCAGTTCGAGGCCGCGCTCCTCGCCACACTGCTCGACGAGCACCTGGTGGAGGTCGTCCTCCCAGCGCCGTGAAGCGCGCACGATGCGTTGCTCGATCTCGCGCACATCGAAGGGCGGAATGATCGAGTCTCGTGTTCGCACGATAATCAGGATGCGGGCCAGCGCCGACTCCGAGAACTGCACATTGAACTCGGACGCACTACCGTTGAACGCCGCCATCAACACCGCCTGCATGCGCTGGCGCTGGTCGGTATTGTAGTGTTCGCGCGGGACGTACACGAGGCAGGAGACGAAGCGCGCAAACGGATCGCAGCGCACGAACAAACGGGTGCGCTGACGCTCGCCGAGCCGCAGGATGCCCATCGCGTGGGCGTGGAGTTCCTCGACCCCGATCTGGAACAGTTCGTCACGCGGGTAGCGCTCGAGGATAGTCAGCAGTGCTTTCGCTGCATGCCCCCCCGGCAGCAGCCCCGCGCGCTCGATGACCGCCGAAACCTTGTTGCGCAGCAGCGGGATGTCCTTCGGATTGGTGCTGTATGCGGTCGAAGCCAGCAGGCCGATCACCCTTCGCTCACCGTCCACCCGGCCGCCCGAGTCGAAAGTCTTGATACCGATGTAGTCGAGATAGCCCGGCCGATGCACGGTAGACCGGGTATTCGACTTGGTGACCGTGAGCAGGATCGGCAGGTGCGCCTGAGCCTTCAGCTGTGGCGGCAGGGCCGCAAAGGAACGCGACTGACCGTCCTCGCCGCCGCCGCGCAGCAGTCCCAGGCCGGAATCGGGCCGGATGCGCAGCTCGTTGCCGCTTTCGTCGCTCACCAGTTCGTAGTCGCGGCAGCCGAGGACGACGAAGTTGTCGTCGTCGAGCCACTCGAGAAAGGCTCTCGTTTCGGCGGCCTCAGCGGGATCTACCGGCGGCGGATTCTGCTCGATGCCACGCATGATCTCGGCCATGCGTTCCCGCATCCTCGGCCAGTCGGTCACGGCCGCGCGGACGTCGGAGACTACGCTCTCCAGGCCCTTCTGCAGTGCCTCGAGGTCCTCCGCGCCAGTACGCCGATCGACCTCGATATGCATGATCGATTCGTACCTGGCACCGGCCTCCTTTCCCTCCGCGAGATGCAGGAACTGCCCCGATTCGTCGCGTACCACCGCCATGACCGGATGGATGATCAGGTGCAGGGTCAGGCCCTGGCGGTTGATCTCCATCGTGATCGAGTCGACCAGGAACGGCATGTCGTCGCCGACGATTTCGACCACCGTATGGGTCGACTCCCAGCCATGCTCGTCGAGTCGGGGGTTGAACACCCGGATCCGGTTCGCGTCCTGGCGCTTGCGGGCGAAGTGCCATTGGCTGAGCACTGCGCCGTACAGGTCTGCCACGGCCAGATCCTCGAGGTCGTCGGGGTCGACGTGGGCAAAGAACTTCTTCGCGAACGGTTCGACCTGCGCCGCCAGATCGGCAGGCAGGCGTGTCTTGATCTGATCCAGCACTGCGTCAAGCTGGCTTTCGAGCACCCCGGCACCTTGCTTGTCCATTTTCTCTCCCCGCGTCCGTGCCGTCCGTGCAGTGCACGAACGGCTTCTTGATGAAGGCTCCCCCGGGCGTTCATGGAAGCTGACGGCCGGGAATCAAACCGGAACCCTACGCAAAACGGAAGCAGGGCGAAAGCCGCGTTTTCCCTAAGCGGGCGGGGAAAGCGCGCATGCCGCGCGGGTCTTTCCGGCGGCGCGGATGCGCGACCGCCGGCCAGGCTCAGCGAATGAAGTCACGGTTGACGCTACGGAAAAGGTCGGTGCCACCACGCTGCAGCCACTCGAAAGCGACCATCTCGCACGACACGATCTCGATGCCGTGACCGCGCATGCGGGCAAAGGCGAGTTCACGGTTGGCCGGATCACGCGAACCCGAGGCCTCGGTTACGACGAACACCTCCTTGCCGGCCCAGCGCAGGCCCAGCGCGGTCTGCTGCACGCACACGTGGGCCTCTGTGCCGCAGACGATCACCTGTCGCCGCTCATCGACCGCGGTGCCGTCCAGGCAGCCGTCGGCCTGCGCCGAAAAGCATTCCTTGCGCACATACTGGGCACCGGTGGTCGCCGCTTTCACGGATTCGAGCGTGGCGCCGATCTTGTCGGGGAAGTGTTCGGTGACGACCACGGGGACGCCGACACGCTCGGCCACCTGCGCCAGCCACACACAGTTCGCGGCCACGCGCTCATGGTCGTGGATGGAGGGTGCGAGGCGCTCCTGCACGTCGACGATCAGCAGTACCGACTTGTCTCGGTTCATCAGCATGATGGAGCCTCCTCAGCCCGCGAGTTCGGGGCGGTCGCGGAACAGCTCGAGCGCCTCCGGGTTGGCCAGTGCCTCCTGGTTCTTCACCGGCCGGCCATGAACCACGTTGCGCACCGCCAGTTCGACGATCTTGCCGCTCTTGGTGCGCGGAATGTCGGCGACCTGCAGCACTCTTGCCGGCACGTGACGCGGCGTGGTGTTGTCACGGATGGCCTGCTTGATGCGCTTGACGAGTTTGTCGTCGAGTGCGAGCCCCTCGCGCAGCTTCACGAACAGCACCACGCGCACGTCGCTGGGTTGAAGCGGCGGCCAGTCCTGGCCGATCACCAGCGACTCGACCACCTCGGGCAGCTTCTCGACCTGACGGTAGATCTCGGCGGTGCCGATGCGCACCCCGCCCGGGTTCAGCGTGGCGTCCGAACGCCCGTAGATGACGAGGCCGCCGTGCGCGGTGATCTCGCAGAAGTCGCCGTGACACCACACGTTGGGGAAACGGTCGAAGTAGGCCGCATGGTACTTGCTGCCGTCGTCGTCGCCCCAGAAGCCGATCGGCATCACCGGGAACGGCCGGGTGCACACCAGCTCGCCCTTGTCGCCGTGCACCGGACGGCCGTCGTCGTCCCACACCTCGACCGCCATTCCGAGACCACGGCACTGGATCTCGCCACGCCACACCGGCAGCACCGGCGAACCGAGCACGAAGCAGGAGATGATGTCGGTGCCACCCGAGATGGATGACAGCTGCAGGTCGGCCTTGATCTCGCGGTAGACGTAGTCGAAACCCTCGGGCACGAGCGGGCTGCCGGTGCTCATGAGCGCGCGCATGCTGCTCAG
>JBFGZP010000143.1:0-8313 GCA_041586695.1 Thauera sp. | reverse complement strand
CTGGTCGTCGCTGATGACCAGCGTATGCGGGCCACCGCCGCCCGAGGGCGTGCCAAACTCGGCGATGGCGCCGGTGGCGGGATCGAGCCGGCCGATGGTGCCGTTGCCATTGCCGGTGGTCCATACCTTGCCGCTGCGGTCGACGAGCAGGCCGTGCGGTCGGTGGCCAGCCGGCAGATCCCATTCGCGGAAAGTTTCGTCGCGCGGATCGAAGCGGGCGACCTTGTTGCCGTTCATCACCGCGATGAACACGCTACCGTCGGGCGCGATCGCCGGATCGCGCGCGAAACGCGGCGTCGGCACCGGCCATTCCCTGACGGTGCCGGCCGTCTCCGCCAAGGACCCGGGCGTGATGCCGTAGTTCGATCCGCCGCCTTGCGCGGCGGACGACAAGAGCGCGGTCAACCACACGGCTAGGAGCTTCATCACATCCTTCCTTTCCGGGCTGCTCAGACGCCCGAGACGACCATCCACGGCACGCCGAAGCGGTCGGCGACCATGCCGAAGCGCGAGGCGAAGAAGGTGGGGGCGAGCGGCATCCGTACCTGGCCACCCTCGGCGAGGGCGGCGAACAGCCGCTCGGCTTCGGCATCGTCGGCCGCCGCCAGCGACAACGAGAAGCCTTCGAAGGCCGCCTTGCCGACGCACATGCCGTCGGAGGCCATCAGCGTGGTTTCGCCGATGCGCAGATTGGCGTGCATCACCTTGTCCTTGCCGTCTGGCGGGATGCTATCGGGCTCGGGCGAGTCGCCGTAGTGCATCAGCGCCGTCACTTCGGCACCGAGCGCGGTGCGATAGAACGCGAGCGCCTCTTCGCAGCGGCCCTCGAAGAACAGATAAGGCTGTACCTGCATCATCAGTGCTCCTCTAAAGACGAAATCGCGACACGCCTATGGCTGTAGACGGAAAACCGTCGACTTCGGCCGCGACCAGGTGACGCCACCATCGGCGATGCTTCATCCTAGTCCACCACGAGACCCGCCATTGGCCGCGAAGGAGCACCTCATGGAAACGCCAGACACGATCCGCGAATTCTGGTTCGGTCCGCATCGGGACGAGGCCGAGCTCATCGCCCGCCAATCGGCCCTGTGGTGGAGCAAGGGCGACGAGGTCGACGCCAGCATCCGCGCCCGCTTCGAGCCGCTGCTGCAGCGCGCCGCCAGCGGCGAACTGGACGCGTGGCGCGCCACGCCGCACGGTCAGCTCGCCTTCGTGCTGCTCACCGATCAGTTCCCGCGCAACATGTTCCGCAACACACCGCGCGCCTTCGCCTTCGACCCCCTCGCCCGCGCCTGGGCAGGGGACGCGATCGAACACGGCTTCGATCAGCGCCTGCGCGCCATCGAGCGCGTGTTTCTCTACATGCCCCTGGAACACTCGGAAGACCTCGACGACCAGACCGATGCGGTGCGCCTGATCGGCGCGGTGGCGACGGGCGTGGCGCCGGAACTGCGGCCCAGCTTCCAGGGCTATCTCGATTTCGCCCGCCGCCACCGCGAGGTCATCGAGCGCTACGGTCGCTTTCCCCACCGCAACGCCATCCTCGGCCGCAAATCGACCGCCGACGAGATCAGCTTCCTGCAGCGGCCGGGCTCGTCCTTCTGACCGCGAGGCCGTTGCCGGAGCGTGGCGCGTGGCGCATGCCTTGATCCGGAAACCTATCCGGCGCTCGCCTGTCAGCAAATATCACTGGTGAAGAATTCGTTTTCCAAACCCGTTTCAACAGACCCCTCATGACCCGCCTCCGCCCCGACATCAGCCTCGATCTTCTCAACGAACGCGGCCGCGAGTACCTGCCCGGTTATCTCGGCATCGAGATCCTGACGCTGGAGCAAGGCACGCTCACCAGCCGGATGCCGGTGGCGCAGCTGCATTTCGCGCCGAACAAGTTCCTCCACGCGGCAAGCATCGTCGCGCTGGCGGATACGACCTGCGGCTATGGCACGATCGCCCATCTGCCGGAGGGAGCCGAGTCCTTCACCACGATCGAGCTCAAGAGCAACCACCTGAGCACGGTGAAAGACGGCAGCATCGCCTGCGTCGCCACCGCCCAGCACCTCGGGCGCAGCACACAGGTGTGGGACGCGGTGGTGACGGACGAGGCGACGGGCCGCAAGCTGGCGCTATTTCGCTGCTCGCAGATGATCCTGTGGCCGAAGACCTGAAGCGCCGGGAATCGACGCACGAACCCGAGGAGACCGATATGCGAACCCAGTCACGCCTGCAAAAGGCCGGCATCGCCGCGCTGGTGGCGGCAATGATGCTTTCGCCGGCAACGCCGGCACTGGCGCAGCGCGCCGAGCCGGTGACCGGTGACCGCGGCACGGACATGGCCGTGGATCTGATCCTGGTGCGCCCGCTCGGCATCGCCGCGACGGTCATCGGCACCGCCGGTTTCCTGGTCGCCCTGCCCTTCACGGTGCCGACCGGCAGCGTGGGGGAGACCGCGCGGGAATGGATCGGCGCGCCGCTGGAATACACCTTCAACCGACGGCTGGGCGACTTCGACCACTGCGGCGCCGACCGCCACCCCTGTGGCGGCGGTCGTTGAGCCCGGCCAAGCGCGCCCGACGGGCATCGCAGCGGGAGCTACTTCATCGCTGCGCTGATGCGCACCGCCTGCCGCGACGCGCCGGCCGCAC
Organism: Thauera sp.; assembly: GCA_041586695.1. GTDB lineage: Bacteria > Pseudomonadota > Gammaproteobacteria > Burkholderiales > Rhodocyclaceae > Thauera. Next base: position 5,671 of record JBFGZP010000143.1, on the reverse strand, counting down.
TCGAAGCACGAGCTCCTAGGTGCGCGCCCTCGGGTGATCCGACGGATTCGTCCGCCGAATGTGCGCCTGCGCGCTTTCCCGACTGGAGTGGAGATGATGGAAAGAGATTCAACCGCCTCGCACAACTGGGTGCTTCGCGCGGCAATCCTCGTCGCCGTCCTCGGCGCCCATGCAGCCCACGCCACGGAACATGGCAGCCTCGCGACGGCGACCTTCGCCGGGGGCTGCTTCTGGTGCATGGAGCCGCCGTTCGACAAGCTGCCGGGCGTCGTCTCGACGACGTCAGGCTATACCGGCGGCAAGGAGCAGGATCCAAGCTACGAGGACGTAAGGTCCGGCAACACCGGGCACACGGAGGCCGTTCAGGTCGTCTACGACCCGGCCAAGGTGAGCTACGAGCGACTGCTCGCGGTGTTCTGGCGCAGTATCGATCCCACCGATGCCAGGGGTCAGTTCTGCGACCGGGGCAGCCAGTATCGCAGCGCGATCTTCGTTCACGATCCGCAACAGCAGGCGCTGGCGACGCGCTCGAAGGCCGCACTGGAGGCGGAGAAGCCCTTCCGTGCCGCGGTCGTGACACCGATCGTGGCGGCCACGGCCTTCTTTCCGGCGGAGGAATACCATCAGGACTATTACCTGCGTAATTCCGTGCGCTACAACTACTATCGTCTCAGTTGCGGCCGCGACCGCCGCCTGAAGACCCTGTGGGGCGCGAGTTGAGCGCCTTCGGCCCGAAGAAGGGGCGCCGCATGGGCGCCGGCCGGCCCTGAGCGCCGGCCGGCGCCGTAGCAGGCTTACTTCAGCGCGGCGAGAGCGGCGGCGTAGTCCGGCTCGTCCTTGATCTCGGGAACGAGCTGGGCGTGCACCACCTTGTCGGAGGCATCGATCACCACGACGGCGCGCGCGGTGAGGCCGTTGAGCGGGCCGGAGGTGATCGCCACGCCATAGTCGGCCGCGAACTTCGCGCTGCGGAAGTTCGACAGCGTGTGCACGTTTTTCAGGCCTTCCGTCTCGCAGAAGCGCTTGGCGGCGAAAGGCAGGTCGGCCGAAACCACCAGCACGACGGTATTGGCCAGGTTGGCGGCTTCGGTGTTGAACTTGCGCGTCGAGGTGGCGCAGGTCGGCGTGTCCAGGCTCGGCACGATGTTGAGCACCTTGCGCTTGCCGGCAAACGCGTCGAGGCCGACATCGGCGAGGTCGGCGCCGGTCAGGCTGAAGGCGGGGGCGCTGTCGCCCACCTTGGGGAATTGGCCGGAGACTTCGATCGGGTTGCCGCCGAGGGTAACTTTGCTCATGGTGATCTGTCCTCTGTCAGTTATTCGTGGGCCCGCCGCCGGGCACTCTTGCTTGCGCCCGCAGGCGGGATTGAAAGCCTACACCAATCGGCTACCGACGACCGCGCCGTAGCGCTCGCGAACGGCGCCGGCCCGAGCCACGGCGCCAGCAAGGCGGGAAACACGGCGACAACACTGCTACGATGAAGGCATCCTCTTTCCGATCGGCCCGGCCATATGGATCATCAATCGATCACGTCCGCGTATCGGCGCTACGCCCCCGTCTACGACCTCCTGTTCGGCAGCGTGTTCGAGCCCGGCCGTCGCCGTCTGGTACAGGCGATGGCCTGCCGCGAGGGAGAATCGATCCTGGAAGTCGGGGTCGGCACCGGCCTGTCGCTGCCGCATTACCCGCGCCACGCGCAGGTGACGGGGGTCGATCTTTCACCGCACATGCTGGAGCGGGCACATGCGCGGGTGCGCCGCCACACGCTCGACAACGTGCGCCTGATGGCCATGGATGCCCAGTCGCTGTCTTTCCCGGACGCCAGTTTCGATAAGGTGGCCGCGCTCTACGTCGCCTCGGTGGTGCCTGATCCGGCGGCGATGATGCGCGAGTTGCGGCGCGTGTGCCGGCCCGGCGGGGAGGTGCTGGTGGTAAACCATTTTTCCCGCGACGAGGGCTGGCAGCAAGCCCTCGAGCGCGGCCTCGCGCCGCTCGCCCGCTCGCTCGGCTTCCGGCCGCTGTTTCCGCTCGACAGCTTCGTCGCCGAGGCCGGGATGGAGCTGGCGGACCTGCGGCCGGTCAACCTTTTCGGCTACTGGACGCTGCTGCGCTTCCTCAAGGCTGGCAACACACAGAAGGACGAAGACACGGCAGGCGGTACCCGGCCCCCTGCCGCGCCCGCCTTCCACCTCGACGGCGCGCAGGCGAAGCTGTCGGCCTAGCGCCTGCTCAGCGCATCGCGCGCAACCGGGCGATTCGCTCCTCGGTCGACGGGTGGGTGGAGAACAGCCCGCGCAGCCCGCCGCCCGACAAGGGGTTCATGATCATCATCTGCGCGGTTTCCGGATGCTGCTCGGCGGTGTGCATCGGAATGCCGCGGGCGTAGGCGTCTATCTTGCCCAGTGCACTCGCGAGCGCATCCGGATCACCCGAGATCTCCGCGCCGCCGCGGTCGGCACCGAATTCGCGGGTGCGGCTGATCGCCATCTGGATGAGCATGCCGGCAATCGGCGCCAGGATCATGACGATGATCGACACGACCGGATTGGGCCGGTCCTCGCCGTCGCGCCCGCCGAAGAACATGCCGAAGTGGGCCAACGACGAGATCGCGCCGGCGATCGTCGCCGAGATCGTCGAGATCAGGATGTCACGGTTCCTGACGTGCGCCAGTTCGTGCGCCATCACGCCGCGCAGTTCGCGCTCGGACAACATCTGCATGATGCCGGTGGTCGCGGCCACGGCGGCGTTTTCCGGGTTACGGCCGGTGGCGAAGGCGTTGGGCTGGGCCTCGTCGATGAGGTAGACCTTGGGCATCGGCAGTTCTGCCCGCTGCGCCAGTTCGCGCACCATGTTGTACAGGTAGGGCGAGGTGCTCGCATCCACCTCGCGCGCCCGGTACATCTTCAGCACCATCTTGTCGGAGAACCAGTAGGCCCACAGGTTCATCCCGCCGCCGATCAGCAGCGCGATCAGCATGCCCTGCTGCCCACCGATGGCCGCCCCGACCACGCCGAACAGCGCGACGATGCCGGCCATCAATATCGAGGTCTTGATCCAGTTTCCGAACATTTGCGGAGATCCTTGCTGCAAGTGGTTGAGTCACCACCCGACATGGGGGCGTGGTGCCCTCAAATCAAGCGGCGTCGGCTGCGCCGAGCGCGAAGCGTTCGCCGACAGAGACCGCGAAACCGCGCAGGAATTCCCCGACCGCCAGGCGCCGGCTGCCCGGCCGCTGCAGCACGCTGAAGCGCAGCGCGCCGCGGCCGCAGGCGACGACGATGCCGCCATCGTCGGCGGCCAGCACCGTGCCCGGTTCGCCCCTGCCTTCCACGACCTCGGCCGCCCACAACTTGATCGCGGTGTCGCGCAAGCTGCTGGTCGCGCCGGGAAAAGGGTCGAAGGCGCGAATCGCACGCTCGATATCGAGCGCCGGACGACGCCAGTCGATGGCAGCCTCCGCGCGGCCGATCTTGGCCGCGTAGGTGACGCCTGTTCCGGGCTGCGGCGTCGGCCTCAGCCCGCCGCCCGGCAGCGCACGCAGGGTGTCGACGATGCACTCGGCGCCGAGCGCGGCGAGGCGCTCTTGCAGGCTCGCGGTGGTGTCGGACGGCAGGATCGGCATGGCACGCGTCATCAGCATCGGCCCGGTGTCCAGGCCCTCGTCCATCTGCATGATGGTGATGCCGGTCTCGGCGTCCCCCGCCTCGATCGCGCGGTGGATGGGCGCCGCGCCGCGCCAGCGCGGCAGCAGCGAGGCATGGATGTTGATGCAGCCCAGACGCGGCAGCTCGAGCACGGCAGGCGGCAGGATCAGGCCATAGGCCGCCACCACCAGCACGTCGGGCGCGACACCGGCGAGGCGCGCGCGCTCGGCCTCACTGCGCAGCCTCTGCGGCTGGTCGACGGCGAGGCCGCGGGACAGCGCAAGTTGCTTGACCGCGCTCGGGGTGAGCTTCATGCCGCGACCGGCGGGGCGGTCGGGCTGGGTGAGCACAAGCGGCACGTCGAAACCCGCGTCGAGGATGGCTTCGAGCGCGCGGGCAGCAAATTCGGGCGTGCCGGCAAAAGCGACGCGTAGGGGCGATGAGGTCGACATGGCAGTCTGCGGCGATGACGCAAGAGGCCGCCGGCGAGCGGACGGCGGCGGGATTTTCGGCAAGGCGGTCAGGCGGTGATGCGGGCCTTCTTGGCGAGCTTGTTCTTTATGCGGCCGAGCTTAAGCGGCGACAGGTATTCGACGAAGACCTTGCCGTCGAGGTGATCGATCTCGTGCTGGACGCACACCGCGAGCAAGCCCTCGGCCTCTAGCTCGAAGGGTTCGCCCTGCTCGTCGAGGGCCTTCACCTTGACGCGTTCGGCGCGTTTGACGCTTTCGTAGATGCCGGGCACCGACAGGCAGCCCTCCTCGCATACCTGCTCACCGGAGCGCTCGAGGATCTCGGGGTTGATGAGAGCGATCAGGCCGGACTTGTCCTCGCTGATGTCGATCACGACCAGGCGAATATGGACATTCACCTGGGTCGCGGCAAGGCCGATGCCTGGCGCCTCGTACATGGTCTCGGCCATGTCGCGCACGAGCTGGCGGATGGAGTCGTCTACCGCAGCCACCGGCCTGGCGCGGGTGTGAAGACGTGGGTCGGGGTAGCGAAGGATGGGTAATAGAGCCATAAATGCTTGCCGCGTTAAGCCTTTAAGTGCAGAATTTCGAGCGATTTGACATGCATGCGCATGTGCTGCGCCGGGTTTCAAAGCAGAAGAGCCGGTCGAGATTTTCGACCCGAACCGGCCACCGGCGTTCCATGGCGGCAGTGGCCGCCTGGCATCCACCGGAAGCGAGCAATGATCCGAATTATATTCCCTCTCATCGTCTGCATCGCCACCCTCCTCAGTGGTGGCGCCGCCGCCCAGAGCGGCGCTGCCCTCGCCGACGACGCGCCCGACACCCACACTGTGGTCAAGGGCGACACGCTGTGGGATATCTCCGGTCGCTTCCTCAAGGAGCCCTGGCGCTGGCCCGAGGTATGGCGCCTGAACCGCGATCAGATCCGCAATCCGCACCTGATCTATCCGGGCCAGGTCATCATGCTCGACCGCAGCGGTCCATGGCTGACGGTCGGCCGGCGCGTCGGTGTCGGCGACGTCAAGCTCCAGCCGCAGATCTATTCCGAGCCGCTCGGCGAGGCCGTGCCGAGCATTCCGCTGCACATCATCGAGCCCTTCCTCAACCGCCCGCTGGTGGTCGACCAGGCCCGGCTCGACGGATCCGCCACCATCGTCGCCACCGAAACCAGCCGCGTGATGATGGGTTCGGGCGACACCGTGTTCGCCAAGAACGTCCGCGACGACATCGACTCCTGGCACATCTACCGCCCGGCCCAGCCGCTGGTCGACCCCGTCACCCGCGAAATCATCGCCTACGAGGCGGCCTATCTCGGCACCGCGCGCGTCAGCGAACGCGGCAACCCGACGACGCTCGAGATCATCTCGGCGGTCGAGGAGATCGGCATCGGCGACCTGATGCTGCCGAGCGAGAGCCCGTCGGTATTCTCTTACGCACCGCGCGCGCCGGAGCAGCCTGTCGAGGGTCGCGTGGTCTCGATCTACCGCGGCGTCACCGAGACCGGCCGCCTGCACGTGGTGGCCCTTGGCGCCGGCGAGCGCGATGGCCTGG
>JBFGZP010000142.1:0-8360 GCA_041586695.1 Thauera sp. | reverse complement strand
GTCTATCCGTCCGAGGCCGACGCGAGCGCGGGCAGGGTCTCGGTGCTTGCACCCGTCGGCTCGGCGCTGATCGGGCTGTCGGTGGGGCAGCAGATCGACTGGGAGTTCCCCAACGGCCGCAGCATCCGGCTGCGCGTCGAGGATGCGCTGACACAAGCCGGCGCACGCCAGGCGGCGAGCGTCGCAGCGCAGCCGGGCTGACCCGACTCAGCCCCAATCGACCTTGAACGGTCCAACAAGCGGGACCGAACAGGTCCCCGGCAAGGAGGGAACGCCATGTACTGCCATCCGCTGACATTCGTGACATCCGCGCGCGGCAAGCGCGTCGGAGAGTTGGCCGAGATCGCGCTCTACACCTGGGCCCGGCAGCAGAAATTGCGCATCGAGGCAATTGAGGCGATCTGCGCAGACCTGCGGCGGGCCACACGGCCGGCCACATAGGCAAACGCCGAACAGGTGGCCAATATCGAGCACGAATACGATACCCGACAGCAGCGGATCGATTTTCGGCGCTTTCGAAGTCCGTCCCCATCTCGGACGATGGCGCCTGAGCCGGTATCCAACCGGCGAAAGCCACGATCGGCGGCTTCAACGCCTCCTCATGCCCGCCCATGAATGGGAGCCCGTTGGATAGGCGATGAAGTGCATTCGGAGGATGCTCGATAGCGACCGACTTATGAAGCGATAGAAATATTCATCGGAAGAAATATTGCGTCGCAGCATCGCATTGCCTATTCTGCAGTTGTCTCCTCCACCCTCCTCCTTTGGTGTGGATTCAGCCCGGGCTCGAAAGCGCCCGGGTTTTTTATTCGCCGCCGCCGCTGCGCTCGTGTTTCCACAGAGGCGCCGGAGCAGCACGAAGCAAGGCGGCGGCCATCATCGATGCCGGTGCAAGAGCCGTGGCCGCCGGCCGGGCGTTCGGGCTACCGGTCGCGCAGGACGGCGACGGCCTTGACCTCGAGGAAATAGCCCGGCGAGCCGCACAGCTGGGCCGCGCCGATGGCGGTCCATGCCGGATAGTCGCGGGTGAAGTAGCGATCACGCACCTTCATGTACAGCGGCAGGTCACGCAAGTCAGTATGGAAGCTGGTGACATCGACGATGTCGGCAAAGGTGAAGCCGGCGGCATCCAGCACCTTCTTCATGTTCTCGAAGGTCTGGACGAACTGCGCCTCCCTGTCCTCGACCAGCTGCATGTTCTCGTCGCGGCCGATCTGGCCGGAGATGTACAAGGTGTTGCCGACCCGCCGCGCCGGCGCGTAGTGGATGTTCTCGTAAACGGCTTCCATGCCGGACGGGATGATGGGCTCGCGATCGCTCATGTTTCGTCTCCTGCGCCAGTGGCGTGATGGTGAAACGCGATGGTAGTCCAGGACCGTCCCGCAGTCGGTGCGGCGCGAGCACCCGGCAATTGACCCCGGGCGCGATCCGTGGGAATACTCGACTCCCACTCGCCGATGTGCCAGCCATTTCCCAATGCCTCCAGACGACCGCAACGCCGACGGCTTTTCCGCCTGGAATCCGGGCCTGGGCTCCGGCATTCCGGATGCGCTGCGTCATCTCGAGACGATCTTCCGTCCGGACTGCGCCTTCACCGGTCCCGACGAGCCGCGGGAGCTCGCCGGGCTGACCGGGCTTGCGCAGGAGGAGCTGACCATGTTCCGCCCGCGCCGGCTGGTGCTGCACGAAGTCATCGTGCGGGTGACCGCGGACATCGCGGTGGCCGAAGGGGATGCGGAGGAGGTCTTCGGCCACAACTTCCGCCGCATCGCGCTGAAGATTCTCGAGGACTATGTCGCGCCCGAACTGGCCTCGATCGAGCGCGCCTACGACGAGGTCCGCGAGCAGGCGGACGCCATGGTGCGCCGGATCCTCGCGGAATCCCTCAGCGAGGTCCGCGCCCCGCCGGTTCCGCCCAGGTTTCCGTTCAGCCTGTTCGGCAAGCCAAGGCCTCCGGCCACGTCGTCGGAGTCGATCCAGGTCAGAGAGCATCGCGCACTGTCGCGCTACAAGGCGGCCGGCGTCGCGGCTGGCGAGCCCCTGCTGCAGTCGGTGTACAAGAGCCTCTATCGCGTACTGGGCTCGATCGCGGCAAGGCAGGGCCGCATCGGATCGGACTTCGACCTGCTCGCGAAGCTCGTCACCCGCCACGTGTGCAACACCTACGGCAGCCGACGCATCAGCCAGCTTCTCGCCCCGCTCATCGACGCCGCGATCTCGGATCAGGGCTACGCCCGCACCTGCAACCGCGCCAACCCGATCCTGATCAGCCTCAAGGGCGCCTCGGCTGCGGGCAAGAGCTCGCTGCGGCCGATGCTGAAACAGGTCATGCGCGAGCAGGGCATCGAGCCGGACGGCTACGCCACGATCAGTCCGGACATCTGGCGGCGCATGCTGCTCGACTACGATTCGCTCGGCCCCGCCTACAAGTACGCAGGCCACCTGACGAGCCGCGAGGTGGCGGTGATCGACGGCAAGCTCGACCGCTACATCCGCCACAAGGCCTATCGCGACCGCGCGATCCCGCACATCCTCGTCGACCGCTTCCGCTTCGACAGTTTCTCCAGCGAGCAGGTCGCGCTCGTGCTCCACAATACCTACGCCCGATACGTGGCGACGATGTACATGTACTTCGTCGTCACGCCCCCCGAGGACACGGTCGAGCGCGGCTGGCAGCGGGCGCTGGAGCGCGGCCGCTACAAATCGGTGGAGGACTTCCTCGCCCACAGCGTGGAGGCCTATACGGGCATGCCGAAGATCCTGTTCAAATGGCTCGCATCCCCGCAGCCGGAATATCGCTACTTCTTCGTCGACAATCGGGTGCCGAAGGGCAGCTTTCCACTGACCATCGCATACGGCGACAGGAGCGAGATCACCATCTACGATCCGGTGGCGCTGATCGATATCGAGCGCTTCCAGAAGATCGACATCCACGCCACTTCGCGCGACGGGGTGCATCCGGCCCCGCCCGCCGGTTCTGTCGGCTTGAACGCCGGTTTCCTGAAGGAGCTCGTCAGCCGGATCCCCGAGGTCAAGCTCGCCGACCGGGCCACGGGCACGATCTATCTGCGCGCGAGGAATCGGGTCTTCGAGGTGGTCGACGAAGCGACCCTCGCCCGGGTGCTGGAAGACACGGAGGCGCGTGCAGCGGTGGGCGAGATCGCACCCGGCGTGGTCGATGCGCGTGCATGACCAGGATATGAGCCGGAGTTTCAACTACTGCACAGCCCACGGCCGTGCCTTGAGTCATACTTCGAGCTCCCGCAGCGAGTCATCGCCCACCCACCCGAGCCTGGAGCGCCGCCCGCCGTGAAACCCCCTGTCGAATCCGCCCTCACCCTGCTGCACGAGACCGCCTACGGCACCCTGGCCACGCACTCGGCGCAGCTGCCCGGCTACCCCTATGCGAGCGCGGTGCCCTACGTCGTCGACGAGTTCCATCGACCGGTCATCTGCATCAGCGCCCTGGCCGAACACACGAAGAATCTGCGCGCCAACGCCAAGATGAGTCTTTCGGTGTTGCAGACCGGTGCAAGCGACGTGCAGGCCGCGCCCCGGCTCACGCTGGTGGGCGAGGCGGAGCGCTTCGAGCCGACGCCGGCGTTCGTCGCGCGTTATCTGCGCCATGCGCCGGAAACCGAGCCCCTGCTGGCCCTGGACTTCAGCTTCTTTCGCCTGCAGCCGAACCGGATCCGCTACATCGGCGGGGTCGGCAAGATGGGCTGGATCGGCGAAGCGGACTGGAGCGCGCTGCCCAGGCTGACGCCGGAGAAGGAGGAAGCGCAGTTGCGCGAACTGGGCGGGACAGTGGGCAACGGGGTGCGCCTGCTCGGCATCGACTGCTTCGGTATCGACTACGAGCGTGGCGGACAACGGCGTCGGCAACGCTTCCCGGACGCGCCGGTCACGCTCAAACGGCTGCAGGACATCGCGGCGAGGATGCTTTTCGGGCTGAGCTGACAGCTGCGCCGCTTGCTGCGTCGATAAGGCGCAAGGGGCGCTGGATGCGACGCCCTCCATCCGCACGATACGGAGCGCAAACCCATGCGATACGAGTTCTACTATTGGCCGTCGATCCAGGGGCGCGGCGAGTTCGTCCGCCTCGCGCTCGAGGAAGGCGGCGCCGACTATGTCGATGTGGCCCGCGGGCCCGAGGCCGACGGCATGGGCGTGGCGGCCATGACAAGACTCCTCCGGGATGCGAACCTCGCACGTCCGCCCTTCGCCCCGCCCTTCCTCAAGGCGGGCGACCAGCTGATCGGCCAGACGGCCAACATCCTGCTCTTTCTCGCCCCGCGGCTCGGCCTCGCGCCCGCAACCGAGGCCGACCGGCTATGGGCTCACCAGCTGCAGCTGACGATCGCCGACCTGGTGACCGAGATCCACGACACCCATCACCCGATCGCCGGCGGGCTCTATTACGAGCAGCAGAAGCCCGAGGCGCTGCGCCGGGCGGCGGATTTCACCGCCAACCGCCTGCCGAAATTCCTCACCCATTTCGAACAGGTCCGCGCCCGCAATCCGCACACCGGCGGCCACATGGTCGGCGCGGCCCTGTCGTGTGTCGACCTGTCGATCTTCCAGCTGATCGCCGGCCTGCGCCACGCGTTTCCGCGCACGATGGCGCGCCTAGAAGCGCGCTGCCCGGGCCTGGTCGAAACCCGGTCCCGCGTCGCCGCGCGCCCACGCATCGCCGCCTATCTGGCCTCCTCGCGGCGCCTGCCCTTCAACGAGGAGGGCGTCTTCCGCCACTACCCGGAGCTCGACGGCTAGGGTCTTGGCGACACGGTCGTCGGGCGCGCCCCGCGCAGCCCGACCGCGACCTTCGGGCTCAAGTGTCTTCCTTCGAACCGCCCTTCACCGCCAGCATGATCTTGCCGATGTGCTTGCTGCTCTCCATCAGCTCGTGCGCGGCGCGTACCTCGTCGAGCGGGAAGACCGCATGGATCACGGGCAGGCACCTGCCCTGCTCCAGCAGCGGCCAGACCTTCGCCTGCAGGCTGCGGGCGATCTCGGCCTTCTGTTCGTTCGAGCGCGCCCGCAGCGTGGACCCGGTCAGGGTCAGGCGCCTGAGCATGATCGGGGTCGCATCGAACTCGAAGCGGCTGCCCTCGAGGAAGGCGATCTGCACCAGACAGCCCTCGAGCGCGAGGCACTTGAGATTGCGCTTGATGTAGGGCGCGCCGACCATGTCGAGGATGACATCGACCCCCCTGCCCCCGGTTTCCTGCGCGACGACCTCGACGAAGTCCTCGCTGCGGTAGTTGATCGCGCGCGTCGCACCGGCGCGGATGCAGGCCTCCAGCTTCTCAGCGTTGCCGGCCGTCGTGTACACGGTCGCACCGAAGGCATGCGCGAGCTGAATCGCGGTCAGGCCGATGCCGCTCGAGCCGCCGTGCACCAGGAACGATTCGCCGGTCGCGAGCTGGGCGCGATCGAACACGTTGGCCCAGACGGTGAAATAGGTCTCGGGCAAGGCTGCGGCCTGCAGCATCGTCAGGCCGGCCGGAAGGGGCAGGCAATGACGCGCATCGGCGACGCAGAACTCGGCGTAGCCGCCGCCGGGCGTGAGCGCACACACCGGCTCGCCCACCTTCCACGCCGTCACGCCCTCGCCCACGTCGGCGACGGTGCCCGACACTTCCAGGCCGAGATGGGGCGAAGCCCCCGCCGGCGGCGGGTAGGCGCCGGAGCGCTGCAACACGTCCGGGCGATTGACGCCGGCATAGCGGACCTCGATCAGGACCTCGCCGGGACCGGGCGCAGGCGCTTTGTCCTCGATCAGCTCCATCACGTCTGCAGGACCGCCCAAACCATGGTCGATACGTTTCACTTCCTTACCTCCCTGATGATTGATTGCTCACCGACGACAGACTTCTCGCCGCCTTATGCCCCGGCCGCCGCCTGCAGGTCCTGCAACTCGTCCCGGCTGGCGTCGTAGCGAAGCACGGCGATGCCCTTGTAGCGGCCGCCTCCGTGTTCGAGCGCGTCGAGCAGGCAGCGGTTGTCGAGCCCACAGCCCGATTTCGCAGACATGCACGTGGCGGTCGATCTTCGGCCTGATCGTCGGTCCATTCTCATCCTTTCTGTCGAGTTGCGCGCTCGTGCCTCACACCACCGTCGGCGTCGCCGCGCCGTCGAACGAGATCACCGCCGCGCTCACGCAACCGCCACCGAGGCCAATGCCGACCGTGGGCGTCCGCGCCGCGCTTTGACGCTCCCGCGCACGCATGAGCATACCCCCGCAGCCCGCGTCGACAACACCGGTCCCTGCGCTCAAGTTCCGTCCAGTCGGTGCCGTAGATACCGACAAGAATCCATCGCCCCACCCCGAGCCCGAGCCCGAGCATGCAGCCGACCCCTCCCCAGCACACGCGCCACCTGAGCCTCGCGCTGCGCGCGCAGGCACGCCTGCTGGCGGCACGCGGCCTGCAGGAAGCGGCGACCGCGCTCGCCAACGAGCTCGCCACCGAGCTGGCCTTGCGCGGCGTGCATGTCGGCGTGATCGAGGGCGGCGCCTCGCGCGTCATCGCCACCGCCCACTCCGCCGCCCCGCACAAGCGCGACCTCAAGGACGCGTTGCTCATCGCGGCGATGGACGAGGCGATTGACCAGGCCGCGGCAATCGTCTTCCCGGCCCCGCCGCAGGAGGCGGAACTGCACGTCACCCTCGCCCACGCCGCCCTGTCCCGGCGTGCCGGTGCCCGGATATACAGCTTCCCGATGCTGTCGGGCGAGGCCTTCGTCGGCGCCCTGGTGCTCGAACACGACGCCGACGAGGCGCTGGCGCCGCCGCTGCGCGAAACGCTCGAGCAGATCGCTGCACTGGCAGGCCCGGTCATCGAGCTGCGGCAGAAGTCGGAGGCGCCCCTGCTGCAGCGGCTGGCCTCGACAATGGGCACGGGCGTGGCCGCGACCCCGCCCCTGCGCCGCGGCCTCTACCTCGGCGCCGGCGCGCTTCTCCTCGCCGCCCTGCTCGTCCCGCTGCCGCGCACGCTCACCGCCGACGCCCGCATCGAGGGCGAGATCCAGCGCGCCCTGGTGGCGCCGACCGACGGCTTCATCGAGCAGGCCTTCGTGCGCCCCGGCGACATCGTGCGCCAGGGCCAGGTCCTCGTCCGCCTCGCCGACCGCGAACTCCGGCTCGAACGACGCAAGCTCGAGAGCGAGCTGGCGCAACACGAGAACGCCTTCGCCGCCGCCCAGAGCCAGGCCGACCGTGGCCAGATGGTGCTGGCCCATGCGCGCGGCGAGGAAGCCGGCGCCCGCCTCGCGCTGATCGACCATCACGTCGAGCGCAGCCTGATCCGCGCGCCGATGGACAGCGTGGTGCTCACCGGCGACCTCGATCAGGCACAGGGCACACCGGTCCAGCGTGGCGAGGTCCTGCTGGTGGTCGCGCCGCAGGCGCGCTACCGCCTGATGATCGAGGTCGACGAGCGCGACATCGCCCAGGTCGCCGCCGGCGCGCCCGGCCAGGTCGCGCTCGCCGCCCTCCCCGACACGGCGATGCACTTCGCGGTGAAGCGCATCATGCCGGTGACGACCGAGCGCGACGGCCGCCACTTCGTCGAACTCGAGGCCGAGCTCGACCGCCCGCTGGACGCCGCCCAGCCGGGCATGGGGGGCTATGCCCGCATCGAGACCGGCAGCGCGCCGCTGCTCGCCCAGCTCACCCATCGCCTGCGCGGCTGGCTGGGGCTGCAACTGTGGGCCTGGCTCGGGCTATGAGCGGCGAGCTCTACAGCCCGCAATGGCACGAGGTGGCGCCGCTGCGCCCGGCGCTGCGCAGCGTGGTGCAGCGGCGCCGTCAGCGCGCGCGTGGCCGCGTCTGGCACCTGCTGTCCAGTCCCGGCTCGCAGCGCCAGATGCGGGTCAACGAGTCGGCATGGCGCCTGGTGGGTCTGCTCGACGGCCAGCGCGATCTCGACACCCTCTGGCACCAGCTCATCGAGCGCTTCGGCGACGACGCCCCCAGCCAGCCCGAGGTGCTCGAGCTGCTGGCGCAACTCAACGGCGCCGGCTTCCTCAAGGCCGACGTCATGCCCGACCTGCCGACCCAGGTCGATGAAGCCCGCCGCAGCGAGCGCAGGCGCACTCTCGCCGCGATGAGCCCGCTGTCGATGCGTATGCGCCTGTTCGACCCCGGCCCCTTGCTCGATTGCGTGCTGCCGCGCGTCCAGGCGCTGTTCACGACCCCGGCGCTGCTGCTGTGGCTCGGCGTCGTGCTCCTCGCCGCCCTGTACGCGGCGAGCGAATGGACGGTGCTGGGCAGCGCGATCGCGCAGGCGACGGGCTCGCCGCGCTTCGTCCTGATCGCCTGGTTCGTCTATCCGGTCATGAAGGCCGTGCACGAACTC
>JBFGZP010000141.1:0-8402 GCA_041586695.1 Thauera sp. | reverse complement strand
GCCGCCCAATCGTTGAGGCCGAACCACACGTAGCACAGGATGATCGTGACCAGCGCGGGGATATTGAGCCCGAGCACCAGCCAGCCGTCGAGAAAGACATCGAGGCGATGCCAGCGCCCCATCGCGATACCGATCGCGGTGCCGATCAGCATCGCCGCGGAGAAACTGATCACCACGCGCGACAGGGTAATGGCGAGATGGCCCGGTAAGGCGAGCGACACGGTTTCTTCGACCACCCTGCCAAAAACGGTGAGCGGCGGCGGCAGCGTCGAGCTCTCGAGCGCGAGGGCCGCTATCTGCCAAAGCAGCACGAACACCAGCAGCGAGACCAGGCGCAGGGTCGCATCGCCCGTCTGACGTGCACGCTTCATTCCCGTCGTCCGGCGCGCGGCGGTCAGCGCGAGTGCGCCATGGCGCGAGCGCCCCGCTCCCTGCGTCACCGATCCGTGCCCTCGCCGCGCCAGAACGTACCCTCGGCAACCGTCTTCGCGTCGCCAACGAGCTCCCTGCCGCCCTCCGAAGCAAGAATTTCGAACACCTGGCGCGCAACCTCCTCGGCCTCACCCATGGTCCCGGCTGGAATGCCGGCGCGAAAGCCGTCCCGCAGGGCGATGAAGCCTGCATCATCCTCGACCCGCATCATCGGGCGCAACTGCGTCCAAATTTCGTCCGACTCGCGCATGTAGGCCTTCGCCGCTGCCGATGCACGCAGGAAGCCGGAAACGGCCTCGGCGTTCTGCCGCGCCCAGCCCTCACGGAATACCCAGCCGACCAAGGGAAGCTCGCTCCTCACGCCGAGCCCGGCCAGGATCTCCTCCATGCTCAGCAGCTCGTGCAAGCCTGCCGCCCGCAGGCGCGCGCCGTAGTGCCAGTAATTGAGGGCAGCCGACAACTCGCCGCGCAAGACCAGCTCGTTGAGCAGCGGTGGCGCGGCGAAGTCCACCCGCAGCAGGGTCGCTGCATCCTCACCGACGGTGCGCCGGGCATAGGCCCTCAGCAGCAGCCAGCTCTTGTCCAGCGGCCCGCCGGCGACACCGAGGCGCTTGCCACGCAGGTCCGCGAGCGTGTGCGCACCCGAATCCGGCCTGACCATCACCCCGCCCACCGCAAGCGAGTACGGGACGAAGGTGAAGTCGCGCCCTTCCGCGCGCTGGCGGGCAACCCAGATCCAGTCATTGACGATGATATCGACGGCGTCACCCTGCATGGCGACGTTGGCGGCATCCTTGAGCGCGAGCGGAACGATCTCCAGCCGGATTCCTTCGCGCTCGGCAAAGCCCTTGCGCTGCATCACCTCGAGCTCCCAGCTCACGGTGCCGAACTGCAGGATGCCGACCCGCAGCGTCGCAAGATCAGCAGCCTGCAGCTGCGTAGCAAGGCAAGCCAGCGCCACGAACACAAGCTTGATCCCTGAAGCCCACTTCATAGAATGCCTCGCCCTCGCCATGTGACCGTCCTCTTCATCGTATCTGCGGGCAGCGCCGCCACCCCCGACGTAAACCCGTCTGCCTCCACGCCGCGGCGCCGTGGCGCTGCAGCTCTCATACAGTCGAACCAAGCACCCTTCATGCCAAACACGCGACGCAAGGCATTTCACCGCTGCGCCTTGCGTTCTCGCACGAGAGTCCCGCAGCCGTTTCCCGACAGGCCGTTCGTCGCTTTCGATGTTGCGATTGGGAACACCTGTTCAATCCTGCAACAGGGCGATTCGCGCCGACCCGCCTCACAAGCACGAGACGAGGCCGACCCCCGAGGGGCGGCATGAATCATGCGTCGGCGATAGCGTCCTTCCGAACAGGCGCCCTGTACGCGGACCATAACCATGCCAAGCCGAAAAACCAAGCAGCTTCGCGCAGACTCCGGCCCGCCCTCGCGAACGTTCACCTGCAAGGCGGACGATTCCGAGAGAGCTCGCCTGATCGCGTTTTCGATCCCCGCCATGGAAAGCCTGCACCAGCAGCTTGGAAGCGCGACGATGACGATTCTGCTTGCCGACAGGAAAGGCCTGATTCTGAGCCTCGTCGGATCGGACGCCGCTCTGCTCGGCCCCGTGTCCGGCAGCGTCGCCCCACCGCCGATCCTGCGCGCCCTGCGCGGCGCCGCTGCCGCGAACGGTGAGCACGCCGATGCGGCGGAGGGACACTTCGAGACGGACCTTCGCCCGGCCGACAGTCAGGTGGTCATGGGCGTGACGACTCCCATTCTCGAGCCCGACGGCGGCATGCTATGCATCCTCGACTTTCGTGCGTCGCCTCGCGACAACCTCAGCCACGCGAGCGCATTGCTGCGCACGACCGCGAGCATCATCGAGCATCGACTGATCGAGAACGATAGCCGCGGCTTTCTGTTACTCCGATTCCATACGCGTCCCGGCGTGCTCGGCAGCCCGCTCGAGGCGCTTGCCGTCTTCGATCGCAACAGCCGCCTGCTTGCCGCAAATCGGGTTGCCAACTCCCTACTTTCGATTGGCGATCGCAGGCAGGCACTGCGTTGCCCCGACTGCTTCGACACGCCCTGGACGGGACTGGTCGATCATGCCGCGCTACGAATTACCGAGCCTTTCACGCTGCGAGCCTGCCACGGCAAGGAGTTCTTTGCCTGCGCGAGTCTGCCGCACGGGCCGTGAATGGGTCGCCGAGACATTCGGCCCCGGTGCGACTGCAATCCTGGCAGGAGGCTGAAGCCACAATACTACGCAGGGGATACAAAGCTGCGTTTTCATTGTCGAATCGACGTTATTGGCAACCGGCCATGAGAGCCGGGGTGGAGGCAGGCTGTGAATCGATCGCTCGAGCACCTTGACGCTGAAGGATCCGAGGGCGCGGAGGGTGGCGGCCGACGGCCCGACGTGCGCCTGGCGCATCGAGGCGACCGGCTCCGGCTCCCCTCGCTGCGTGGACGCGTGAGCTTCGTGCTGACCGCCCTGCTCGCGCTGTTGCTGCTTGTCACCGCGCTCGGCTGGGTGCGGGAAACGCGTCACGCCATCCACGAAGAGGTGGAGGCAGCCAGCCGCGTGGCGGAACAATGGCTTAACGTGCTGGTCCCCGAGACCCTGCGCGACGACGCCGACGGCCCCCAACGACTGATGAATCACCTGATCGCGGTCGGGCGGCTGCGGGCCAACCAGCTCGAGGTCGTGGGCGCGGACGGTGCGCTGCTTTACGTCTCGCCGCAGCCCACTTACAAGGCCGGTCGCCATGCGCCCGAGTGGTTTGCCGACCAGGTGACGCCGCCGCTGATGCAGCGGATCTTCGATGCCGGCGAATGGCAGATCCGGCTGGTGCCCGATGCCTCGCGTGCAGCGCTCGACGCCTGGGACGACCTCGTCGCCGCCATGGGTTGGGCCATTTTGCTCCTCGTCCTGGTGTGGCTTGCCACGCGCGCCGCCCTCAACCGCGCCCTGGCCCCGCTCACCCAGATCAACCGGGCGCTGGAACGCGGCGCCGATGGCCGCTTCGACACGCGCCTGCCGGCCTATCGGGTCCGCGAACTCGACCTGCTGTCATGCAGCTACAATCGGCTCGCCGAGAGTCTGGACAAGACGCGCGCCCGGAACGCCCGGCTGGAGGAAGACCAGGCTTTCGCCCGTGCGCTGCATGCAAGGCTCGAAGAGGAGCGCCGCCTGATCGCCCGCGAGTTGCATGACGAACTCGGCCAGGGCATCACCGCGGTGCGCTCCATCGCGGGTGCGATCATGCAGCGCACCGAGGAGCAGCCCCGCCTGCACGGCAGCGCCCAGGCCATCCTCGCAATGACCGGGCAGATGCAGGACGGTGTGCGCACCATCCTGCAGCGCCTGCGCCCCGTGCGTGCGGGCGCGGGTGTGCCGCTCGACGATGCCGTCAGGGACTACTGCGTACTATGGTCGAGCCACCATCCAGATATCCATATCGAATGCCAGGCGCAGCCCCTCGCTGACCCGGTGCCGGATCGCACCGCCGAGACGGTGATGCGCCTGCTGCAGGAGAGCCTCACCAATGTTGCGCGTCACGCGGGCGCCAGCCGGGTGGATATCGGCTTGCGCATCGCCGGCGAGAGCATCGAACTGCGCGTCTCGGACAACGGCCGCGGGCTCGCCACCAACACGCCGGAAGGCGACCATTATGGCGTGGTCGGCATGCGCGAGCGCGTGGACGAGCTGCATGGCGAACTGAAACTCGAAGCGTCGGCGTCCGGTGGCTTGAGCGTGTGTGCCAGACTGCCGCGGCCAAGCCTCGCGAAGGAGAACTGAAGTGGCGTCGACGCTTAACAATCTGCGCATCCTGCTGGCCGACGATCATGCGGTCGTGCGCATGGGCTTCCGGCTGCTGCTCGAAGGGGCGGGTGCGACCGTGGTCGGCGAAGCCGACAGCGGCGAGGCGGCGGTCGCCGCCTACGATGACTTGCGGCCCGATGCGCTGGTCATGGATGTATCGATGCCGGGAATCGGCGGAATCACCGCGCTCGAGCGGCTGCTCGCGCACAGCCCCGATGCTCGTGTTCTGATGCTGTCCGCCCACGACGATGCCCAGATTCCGACCCGGGCGCTGCGCGCGGGTGCGACCGGCTACCTGTCGAAGCGGGCGCAGCCGCAGGAACTGGTGCGCGCGGTCGGGATCGTCGCCCGTGGCCAGCGCTACCTGGATCCGGAACTCGCCCCGCAGCTTGCGCTCGCGCAGCTGGGAGGCACGTCGGACCCGGTCGACGCCTTGACCGAGAAGGAGTTCGCCGTGTTCATTCAGCTCGCGAATGGGCTGTCGGTCGCCGAAGTGGCCAGCAGCCATAATCTTAGCCCGAGCACGGTAGGCACCCACCTCTATCACATCAAGCAGAAACTGAACGTATCGAATGCTGCGGAACTGGCGCTGATCGCCGTTCGGAGCGGATTGATCGAGGCTTGATCGGCCTCCGCCCGGCGAGTCCCGCAACGCAAATGGTGCTGGCCCGGATCCAGGCAACGGAAGCCGGACGCAGAGCGTCTCAGCCGCGCAAGCGGGGCCGGCGCAGCGACTCCTGCGGCCCTCTGAATACCAGCGGCACCTCGCGCACCGCCGGCGCAGCGTCACCCTGCGCGCGCTCGACCGCCTCGAGCACCTTGTCGTGCATCGGCGACTTGTCGCATACCGGGTCGGCCGCCGCCGCGTCGCCGGTCAGCATGAAGGCCTGGCAGCGACAGCCGCCCAGGTCCTTCTCCTTTTCCGCGCAACTGCGGCACGGCTCCTTCATCCAGCCGTCGCCGCGATAGCGGTTGAAACCCTCGGATTCGAACCAGATCCGCCTGACATCCATGTCGCGCACGTTGGGGAAACTCAGCCCGGGCAGCATGCGCGCGGTGTGGCAAGGCAAGGCGGTGCCGTCCGGCGTGATCGTCAGGAACACGTTTCCCCAGCCGTTCATGCATTTCTTCGGTCGCGTCTCGTAGTAGTCGGGGACGACGAAGAAGATGCGGATGCGGTCGCCGTAACGTTCGCGCCGCTCATTGGTGATGCGCTCGGCCCGTTCGATCTGCTCGCGCGAGGGCAGCAGGTGATCGCGGTTGAGCATCGCCCACGAGTAATACTGGCTGTTGGCCAGTTCGAGATACTCGGCACCGAGTTCGACCGCCATGTCGATGATGCGGTCGATGTAGTCGATGTTCATGCGGTGGATCACGCAGTTCATCACCATCGGCCAGCCATTGCCCTTGATGATGGCGGCGACCTTGCGCTTGAGGTCGAAGGTGCGGGTGTGCGACAGGAAGTCGTTGAGTTCGCGGGTCGAATCCTGGAAGGATAGCTGGATGTGCGCCAGGCCCGCCTCCTTCAGCGCCGCCGCGCGCGTTTCGGTGAGGCCGACGCCAGAGGTCAGGAGGTTGGTGTAGAAGCCCAGCCGGTGGGCCTCGGCCACAAGTATCTCGAGGTCGTCGCGCAGCATCGGCTCGCCACCGGAGAAGCCGCATTGCACGCTGCCGGCAGCCCTGGCCTCGCGCAGCACGCGCAGCCAGTCGTCGGTGGGAAGTTCATCCGGACTGTGGGCGAAATCCACCGGGTTGTAGCAAAACACGCAGTGCAGCGGGCAGCGATAGGTGAGTTCGGCCAGCAGCCACAGCGGCGGGCCGACCTGCTCCGATGCGTGCGCATGAGCGGTTGCCGGGGCGGGCGCGTTCATGTCAGACCTCGATCCAGTGCTGTTGCCGGGCCATGGCAAGGAAGGCAAGCACGTCTGCCTCCAGCGCGGAGGCGTCGAAGGCCTGCTCGAGTTCGGCGACGAGTTCGGCCACCTTGCGCTGACCGTCGCAACGTTTCAGGATCTCGCCCGCGCTCTGGTTCAGCTTCACCATGCCTTCGGGATAGAGCAGGACCCAGGACTGCTGCGCCTCTTCCCATTGCAGGCGAAACTTGGCCGAAACCCGCGGTCGCACTTCCGGCGTGAGTTCCGCCGCCGTGCTCATGCCTTGGGCCCCTTGATCTCGATCTCGCACTGACTGAGCATGATCGCGTCGGCCAGCGCCCACAGGACGTCGAGCTTGAACTGCAGGATCTCGAGCGCGCGCTCCTGCATCGCGCGGGACTGGCTGAAGTAATCCAGAGTGAAGCGCAGGCCGTGGGCGACGTCGCGCCGCGCCTGAGTCAGCCGATTGCGGAAGTATTGCAGGCCCGCGGTGTCGACCCAGGGATACTGCGTCGGCCAGGTCTCGATGCGCTGCTGGTGGATGTGCGGCGCGAACAGCTCGGTGAGGCTGGAGGCCACCGCTTCCTGCCACGGCCGCTGGCGGGCGAAGTTGATGTAGGCGTCCACCGCGAAGCGCGCCGCCGGGGCGACGTGACGCAGCGAGACGACATCGTCGCGACTGAGCCCGACCGCCTCGCCCAGCCGGATCCAGGCCTCGATGCCGCCCGGGTCGGAAATGTCGCCGATCTCGTAGCCGTCGTGGTCGAGGATGCGCTGGATCCACTCGCGCCGGATATCGCGATCGGGGCAGTTCGACAGGATCGCCGCGTCCTTCACCGGGATCGCGACCTGGTAGTAGAAACGGTTGGCGACCCAGCCCTGCAACTGCGCGCGGGTGAGCTTGCCTTCGGCCATCATGACGTGGAACGGATGGTAGATGTGGTAGCTCGTACCCTTCTCGCGCAAGCGGGCCTCGAACTGCTCCTTGCTCCACGGTTCGGATTCCGGCCGGGCCAGCGTCAGGTCGGCGATATGTTCGATGTTGCTCACAGTACGAGCTCCATGCCGTCGAAGGCGACCTCGATGCCGCGTGCCGTCAGTTCGGCGCGCTGGGCGCTGTTCTCGTCGAGGATCGGGTTGGTGTTGTTGATGTGGATCAGTACCTTGCGCGTGCCGGACGGCAACTTGTCGAGCCATTCGAGCATGCCGCCAGGGCCCGACTGCGGCAGATGACCCATCGCCCGCGAGCTCTTCTTCGATGCGCCGAGCCGGATCATCTCGTCATCGGTCCACAAGGTGCCATCGACCAGCACGCAGTCCGCCTGTTGCATCGCTGTCCAGACGTCCGCCTCCATCTCACCCAGACCGGGGGCGTAGAACACCCGCCTGCCGGACTTCGTATCGACCAGGGTGACACCGATGTTGTCGCCCGGCTGCGGCCGATCGCGATGCGGCGAGTAGGGAGGCGCGTTGCTGGTCAGCGGGATCGCCTCGAAACCGAGACCGGGCGCGCCGGCAATGTGGAAATCGCCCGACAGTGGCACCTCGTTCCAGGCCAGGCTGCAGTAGTGCTCCAGCACGCCGAACAAGGGGTTGCCGACCGAAAGATCTTCTCGCACGCCGGGCGTGCACCACACCTGCCAGGGCGAACGATGCTCGCGCAACATGTAGAGGCCGGTCGTGTGGTCGATCTGGGCGTCGATCAGGACGATCGCCGCGATCCCGGTATCGCGCAGTGCGCGCGCGGGTTGAAGCGCAGGGAAGCTGCGGATCTGCTGCAGGACGTCGGGCGAGGCGTTGAACAACACCCAGTTCTCGTCGTCGCCGCTTACCGCAATGGATGACTGGGTTCTTGGCTGGGCGCGAATCGTGCCCTTGCGCAAGCCGTCGCAGTTCGGGCAATTGCAGTTCCACTGCGGAAATCCGCCGCCGGCGGCGGCGCCGAGCACATGAATTCTCAAGCCATCCCCCCGTCAGCGGGGCGGGGCAGCCGGCATGGCCACCCCGCCTGGACCATCATCAGCGGTTGGCGATATACATCGTGATTTCGAAGCCGAAGCGAAAATCGCAGGCTGCAGGGGTTTCCCATTTCATGACTTGTCTCCTGTCGAAACGTTTGTGGCGAACAAGGCCACGCGCTCACCAACATGGCAAGCACGCTGCCATGATGCGCCCCCCTTCAGACGCCGGCATCACGATGCTCGTGAAGATCGCCTCATGATTTTCATGAGATCCGCCGGCTGCACGCTTGACCCTCGCGAGCCCGGGCGCGT
>JBFGZP010000140.1:0-8423 GCA_041586695.1 Thauera sp. | reverse complement strand
GATCGGATGGCCGAGCGCGCAGGCGCCGCCATGAACGTTCACCTTGTCGTGCGGCAGCTTCATCTCCTTCATCGCCGCCATCGTGACCACGGCGAAGGCCTCGTTGATTTCCCACAGATCGACGTCTCCCGTCTTCCAGCCGGTCTTCGCCAGCAGCTTCTGCATGGCAGCAACCGGCGCGGTGGTGAACCACTGCGGCTCCTGCGCGTGCGTGGCGTGGCCGACGATCGTCGCCAGCGGCTTGAGGCCGAGCTTGTCTGCGGTCGACCGGCGCATCAGCACCAGTGCGGCGGCGCCATCCGAGATCGAGCTCGAATTGGCCGGCGTCACCGTGCCGTCCTTGCGGAAGGCCGGCTTCAGGCTGCCGATCTTGTCGAGCTGCGCCTTGGGCGGCTGCTCGTCCTTGTCGATCACCACCTCGCCCTTGCGGCCCGACACCGTCACCGGGGCGACTTCCCAGGTGAAGGTGCCGTCCTTGATCGCGTTCTGCGCGCGGGTCGTGGACGCCACCGCGAAGTCGTCCTGGGCACTGCGGCTGAAGTCGAAATGACTCGCGCAGTCCTCGGCGAAGGTGCCCATCAGGCGGCCCTTGTTCTCTTTCGAGTAGCTGTCCTCGAGGCCGTCGAGAAACATGTGGTCGAGCAGCTGGCCGTGGCCGAGGCGATAGCCGCCGCGGGCCTTGGGCAGCAGGTAAGGGGCGTTGGACATGGATTCCATGCCGCCGGCGACCATGACATCGTTGGTGCCCGCCACCAGCAGGTCGTGGGCGAGCATGGTCGCCTTCATGCCCGAGCCGCACACCTTGCTCACCGTGGTGCAGCCGGCAGACAGGGGCAGCCCGGCGCCGAGTGCGGCCTGGCGGGCCGGCGCCTGGCCGACACCTGCGGGCAGCACGCAGCCCATCAGGACCTCCTCAACCTGCTCGGGCGCCAGGCCCGCGCGCTCGACCGCGGCCTTGATGGCGACGGCGCCCAGTTGCGGGCCGGTCAGCGCCGAGAGTTCGCCCTGGAAGGCGCCCAAGGGGGTGCGGGCGACCGATACGATAACGACGGGATCAGACATGCGATTCTCCAAATATGTTGTGACTGCACTCAGTTGCCGAGTGCTTCGAGCGCCGCGGCGTAGCGCGGCATCAAGTCCTCGCTGCGACCGACGTTCACGCCGAGATCGCGGATGAGGCCGTTCTTCAGGCCGTAGATCCAGCCGTGCACCGTGAGGCGCTGGCCACGTGCCCAGGCATCCTGCACCACCACGGTCTGGCACACATTGACCACCTGCTCCATGACGTTCAATTCGCACAGGCGGTCGTGCCGCAGCTCGGGCGGCAGCGCATCGATCGCCTCCCGATGCCTGACGTGGACGTCCTGCACGTGGCGCAGCCACAGGTCCACCAGGCCGACGCGATCGCGGTTGAGCGCGGCCTTCACCCCGCCGCAGCCATAGTGGCCGACCACCATGATGTGCTTCACCTTGAGCACATCGACCGCGAACTGGACCACCGACAGGCAGTTGAGGTCGGTGTGCACCACCACGTTGGCGACATTGCGGTGCTCGAAGACCTCGCCCGGCAACAGGCCGACGATCTGGTTCGCCGGCACGCGCGAGTCCGAACAGCCGATCCACAGGTACTCGGGGCTTTGCAGGTGCGCGAGCTTCTCGAAGAAGCCCGGGTCGATCTCCTGCATCTGGCGCGCCCACGCCACGTTGAAGTCGAAGAGGTGGTACAGGTTCTCGTTGTTCACCTCGGCTTCGGACCAGTTGTCCAGGTCCAGGGCGAGGAAGATGGTGCCCTCTACCGGCGTCGGGTAATAGGCCGGCGCCTCGGTGAAGCCGAGTTCGCGGTACAGCTTCACCGCGATCCGCATCGCCGGCAGCGTGTCGAGCATGACGCGGCGGTAACCGAGTGCCTTCGCCGCCTGGATCGCCGCCATCGCGAGCTGGCGGCCGAGGCCGTGGCCACGCATCTCGGGGGCGACATACAGGCGCTTCATCTCGCATACGCCTTCCGAGAAGCGGCGCACGCCGACGCAACCAGCGGCGCGCCCGTCCACCTCGACATAGAACAGGCGGCCATCTTCGGCGCCATAGGCGCCCGGCAGATTGGCGACCTCGTCGGCGAAGCCCTGGAAGCTCAGGTCGACCCCCAGCCACGCCGCGTAATTGCGGAAGAATTGCCGTACGTGGGCAAGTTCGGCCGTGTCGGCGGCGGTGATGGTACGCAGGCTCGTGCTCATTCGTCCTGTCTCCCCAGCAGGGGGGCCGTTGGCGGCACCCCGGGTGTCGGTCGGTACGCCCCGGTCAGCGCGTCTCGGCGAACAGTTCGCGGCCGATCAGCATGCGGCGGATCTCGCTCGTGCCGGCACCGATCTCGTACAGCTTGGCGTCGCGCCACAGCCGGCCGGCATCGTATTCGTTGATGTAGCCGTTGCCGCCCAGGGTCTGGATCGCCTCGCCCGCCATCCACGTCGCCTTCTCGGCGGTATAGAGGATCACGCCGGCAGCGTCCTTGCGCAGCGTGCGAGCGTGATCCGTGCGGTCGCAGGCCTGGCCCACCGCATACGCGTAGGCGCGGCAGGCGCTCCAGGTGGAGTACATGTCGGCGACCTTGCCCTGCATGAGCTGGAATTCGCCGATCGCGGTATCGAACTGCTTGCGGTCGTGCAGGTAGGGAACGACCACGTCCATGCACGCCGCCATGATGCCCAGCGGCCCGCCAGACAGCACCGCGCGCTCATAGTCGAGCCCCGACATCAACACCTTCACGCCCTGGCCGATATTGTCCGGCCCGCCGAGCACGTTCTCTTCCGGCACCTCGACATCGTCGAAGAACAGTGGATAGGTGTTGGAGCCGCGCATGCCGAGCTTGTCGAGGTGGGTGCCGCAGGTGAAGCCCTTCATGCCCTTCTCGACGATGAAGGCGGTGATCCCGCGCGGGCCGGCGCTGGTATCGGTCTTCGCATAGACGACCAGAGTGTCGGCATCGCCGCCGTTGGTGATCCACATCTTGGAGCCGTTGAGCACGAAGCGGTCGCCCTTGCGATCGGCGCGCAGCTTCATGCTGACGACGTCGGAGCCGGCATTGGGCTCGGACATCGCCAGGGCACCGACGTGGTCGCCCGAGATCAGCATCGGCAGGTAATGGCGACGCTGCGCCTCGGTGCCGTTGCGGCGGATCTGGTTGATGCACAGGTTGGAGTGCGCGCCGTAGGACAGGCCGACCGAGGCCGAGGCGCGGGAGATCTCTTCCATCGCGATGATATGCGCCAGGTAGCCCATGTCCGAGCCGCCGTATTCCTCGCTCACGGTCATGCCATGCACGCCGAGGTCGCCGAGCTTCTTCCACAGGTCGGCGGGAAATTCATTGACGCGGTCGATGTCGGCCGCGCGCGGCGCGATCTCGGCGGCGCAGAAGTCGCGCAGGGTGTCGCGCAGCATCTCCATGGTCTCGCCGAGGTTGAAGTCAAGGCTGGGAATATTCATCGTGTCGTCTCCTCATCCCGTTTTCACGGTGTCTGTCGAATTCGTCGTGCGGCGGCGGGGCAGGATCAGGCCCCTCGCTCCTTCTTGCCGTGCATGACCATGATGGTCTGCTGCATCAGCGCGCACAAGGTCCATTGTTCGTCGCGGATCGCGAACACCTCGGCCCGCGTGATGATCAGCGTGCGACCGGGCTTGATGACCTCGCCGCGCGCCACCAGGCGCTGACCGTCGGCCGGCGCCACCAGGTTCATCTTGTATTCCACCGTCAGCACGCTGGCGTCGGCCGGCGTCAGCGTGCTGGCGGCGTAGCCGGCCGCCGAGTCGGCGATCATGCCGACCACGCCACCATGGACGTAGCCGTGCTGCTGGGTGATCCGGGCATGGTGCGCCAGGTGGATCTCCAGATAGCCGGGCTCGATCACCGCGAGCTCCGCGCCGATCAGCGTCATGGCCTGCTGGCGATCGAAACTGGCGCGTACGCGTGCGGCGTAATCGGGGTCCTTCGGCTGGAATATCGGCGTTTCGGGGCGCATGCAGTCCTCCTCTCGGCAAACCGTATTGTCCTTGTTTTTACGTTTACGTCAACGTAAACTAACAAACGGTGGCGGTGACAGGCCCCCGCCACCGTTCTAGCCGATGCTCGCGCGGTCGATGCGGCGCACCAACTCCGCACGCGCCGCTTCAGCACCCTCGGCGTTGTGGCCAAGCAGCGCGTGACATTGCTGCTCGAGCATGTCGATCTCGAGCAGGACCGCCTCGATATCGAGGCGCTGTTGCTCGAGCGCGGCGCGCCGCGCCGTGAGGACCTTGACGAAGCGTTCGAGCTGCGGCACCGAATTGCGCACTCCGCCGTACATGTCGATGAGCTCGCGGATCTCCGCCAGCGACAGACCGAGACGCTTGCCGCGCAGGGTCAGCTTGAGCCGGGTGCGGTCGGCCTTCGTGTACACCCGGGCGCGCCCCGCGCGCGTCGGCGTCAGCAAGCCCTGGTCCTCGTAAAAGCGGATCGCACGCGGCGTGATGTCGAATTCGCGTGCCAGCTCGGTAATGGTGTAGGTTTGTTCGTCGCCCATGTTCGCCTGCAACCGCCCGAAACTTCGCGCAAGCTGCGGAGCAATCGGGCAAATATTTGTTTTGTCTGGAAAAATCAAAAAAGTAGCGCATCAAAGTTAAGCAGATTTCCGGGCTTTGATCAATCTGAACCGATCGCCCGCGACTGCATGTACGAGGAAGACCCCCAATGACCGCCAACACCTTGCCGACCGCCGGCCTCGATTACCCCGTCTCCGGCCTCCCTGCCACCGGCCAGCGCCTCGATGTCGCGCCAGGCGTCGGCTGGTTGCGCATGCCGCTGCCCTTCGCGCTCGACCATATCAACCTGTGGCTGCTCGATGACGGCGACACGGTGGTGGCGGTCGACAGCGGCTATGGCGTCGACGTCACACGTGAAGCCTGGTCGCAGGTACTCGCCGCCGACGGTCGTCCGCTGTCGCGCATCGTCGTCACCCACTGCCACCCCGATCACCTCGGCCTGGCCACCTGGCTTGCCGCCCGCGACGGCGCCCCGATCCACATGACGCAGGGCGAATTTCTCGGCGGCCACGCCATCTGGCACCAGTTGCCGGGGCATTCCATCGATGACATGGTGGACCAGTTCCGCCGCCACGGGCTGGGCGCAGACCGCCTCGACGCCCTGGCCACACGGGGCAATGCCTACCGCCGCGGCGTGCCCGAACTCCCGAGCCGCTATCACCGCCTGTTCGACGGCAGCCTCGTGCGCGTCGGCGGCCGGGACTGGCGCGTCATCACCGGCTACGGCCACGCCCCCGAGCACGCCAGCCTCTACTGCGAGTCGCTCGGCGTGCTGATCTCGGGCGACATGCTGCTGCCACGCATCTCCACCAATGTCAGCGTCTTCGCCGCCACACCGGACGACGACCCGCTGGGCTGGTTTCTCGACTCGATCCGGGAACTGTGCAACTTGCCCGACGACACGCTCGTGCTACCATCTCACGGGAAACCGTTCAAGGGCATTCGGGCGAGGGTCGAACAACTTGTCGAACATCACCGCGAGCGTTGCGACGCACTTGTCGCAGCGTGCGCGGAACCGCGGTGCGCGGGAGAACTGCTCGGCACGCTGTTTCCACGCGCGCTCGATACCCACCAGGTCATGTTCGCCATGGGCGAAGCCATCGCCCACCTCAACCACCTGGAGAAGCAGGGCGCGCTTCGCCGCGTGCTCGTCAAGGACGGCCTCACCCGTTTCGCCAGGAACCACTGAACAACGCCGCCCGATCGCAAAACAAGGAGCTTCACAACATGGCTGCACCCGACCCCGAGACCATCTACGCCGAGCTACCCGACCCGCAGGAAGTGGCCAAGACGTACGCCGAAGTCGCGAACCGCGCCTCTCACCTGATCAGCGAGCACGTTCAGCGCCAACTCAAGAAGGGCATCGCTCCGCCGGCCGACGAACTCGGCATCGCCCAGGCCTTCATGGACATGATGGCGAAGCTTCTGGCCAATCCGTACAAGCTCGCCCAGGGCCAGATGAACCTGGTGTGGGACTACTTCACGCTGTGGCAGCACTCGATGCTGCGCGCCATGGGCATGCACGGCGCGCCGGTCGCGGCGCCGGAGAAGGCCGACAAGCGCTTCAAGGACGAGCAGTGGGAAGAGCATTTCATGTTCGACTTCATCAAGCAGTCCTACCTGATCGCCGCGCGCCATGTCCATGACACCGTATGCTGTGTCGAGGGCATGGACGAACAGGCGCAGAAGAAGGTCAATTTCTACACCCGCCAGTACATCGACGCCATGTCGCCGTCGAACTTCGCCCTGACCAACCCCGAAGTGTTCCGCGAGACGGTCAAGAGCCACGGCCAGAACCTGATCAAGGGCCTGCACAACCTGCTGCGCGACGTCGAGGACGGCAGCGGCAACCTGCGCGTCAAGATGACCGACACGACGGCCTTCGAACTGGGAAAGAACGTCGCCACGACGCCGGGCAAGGTGGTGTTCCAGACCGAAATGATGCAGCTCGTCCAGTACAACCCGAGCACCGACAAGGTGCTCAAGCGTCCGATGCTGATCGTGCCGCCCTGGATCAACAAGTTCTACATCCTCGACCTGCGCGAGAAGAACTCCTACATCAAGTGGTGCGTCGATCAGGGCCACACGGTGTTCGTCATCTCCTGGGTCAACCCGGACGTGCGCCAGGCCGAGAAGACCTTCGACTCCTACGTGACCGAAGGCGTCGTCGCCGCCCTCGACGCGATCGAGAAGCAGACCGGCGAGAAGCAGGTCAACGCCGCTGGCTACTGTCTGGGCGGCACCCTGCTCGCCACGGCGCTGGCCTACCTTGCGGCCAAGAAGCAGGCCAGCCGGATCGGCTCGGCGACCTTCTTCACCACCATGACCGACTTCTCCGAGCCGGGCGAACTGGGCGTCTTCATCGACGAGAAGCAGGTCTCCAGCCTCGAGAAGAAGATGTTCGAGCGCGGCTACCTCGAAGGTTCCGAGATGGCCGGCACCTTCAACATGCTGCGTTCGAACGACCTGATCTGGTCCTTCGTCGTGAATAACTACCTGCTCGGCAAGGACCCCTTCCCCTTCGACCTGCTGTACTGGAACTCCGACTCCACCCGCATGCCGGCGAAGATGCACAGTTTCTACCTGCGCAAGCTGTACATGGAAAACCGGCTCGTCGAGCCGGGCGGCGTCGAGATCGAGGGCGTGCCGATCGACCTCGGCAAGATCAAGACGCCTTGCTACTTCATCTCCACGATCGAAGACCACATCGCGCCGTGGAAGAGCACCTACCTCGGCGCGCGCAACTTCGGCGGCCCGGTGCGCTTCGTGCTGGGGGGCTCGGGCCACATCGCGGGCATCGTGAATCCGCCGGCGGCGAACAAGTACGG
Organism: Thauera sp.; assembly: GCA_041586695.1. GTDB lineage: Bacteria > Pseudomonadota > Gammaproteobacteria > Burkholderiales > Rhodocyclaceae > Thauera. Next base: position 1,023 of record JBFGZP010000140.1, on the reverse strand, counting down.
CTACTGGGTGAACCCTGCCGCCAAGCTTCCGGGCACGTCAGACGACTGGTTCGTCGGCGCCCAGCAACATGCAGGCTCGTGGTGGACCGACTGGCAGGCCTGGGTCACCGCGCACGACAGCGAGCAGGTCGAAGCGCGCGACCCTGCCAAGGGCAAGCTCAAGGCGCTCGAGGATGCGCCCGGCTCGTTCGTCAAGATCCGCGGCGACTCCGACGCCGAAGAAGCGGCCTGACCGCGGCCGATCGCCGTTGCGAAGGGGAGGGGTGGCCCTCCCCTTTTTCATTTCCGCCACGCCATCCGGCTCCATGCCCGCGCCACTTCGCCTCGTGCTGGATACCAACACCGTGCTCGCCCTGTGGCTATTCCGCGACCCGGCGCTGGGCACGTTGCGTGCGGCGATCGAAAATGGCGAATACTCGCTCCACAGCCGCGACGACGCCCTGGAAGAATTGCGCTGCGTGCTGGCCTATCCACGGTTCGAGGCCCCGGCGCTCGACCAGCAGGCGCTGCAAGATGCCTACCGCCGCCTGCTCGAACCCGCTCCGCACACGACTTCGCTTGCGACCGGGGCGGCCGAGGCGCTGCCCGCCTGCCGCGACCCGGACGACCAGAAATTCCTCGAGATCGCGCGCGACTGCGGCGCAAGCCACCTGCTCACGCGCGACAAGGCGCTGCTCAGGCTCGCCCGCCACCGCCTGGTGCGCGAGCGCTTCCACATCCTGAGCCCGGAAGCCTTCGTCGCCGACGTGGTCGTACACAGCGCCACCTGAAGTTCGCAAGAAGCGTTCAAGCCACGCCCCCGGGGCACGGCACCACCGCCGACGAGCGTCGAGGCCTGCGGCAGGCGCCGGCGTCGAGCTCAGGGCGGTTGCCCCGTTGCGAGCCTGCGGCGCAGCTCCGCGAGATAGCGCAGGCCGTCGATGACGCGACTGCCGTACCACGACGCCATTTCGCCATCGATCAGCGTCGCCGGTCGCGCCGACAATGCCGCCACCTCGCCGACATGGCGCCCGGCGAAGCGGT
>JBFGZP010000139.1:0-8491 GCA_041586695.1 Thauera sp. | reverse complement strand
GGCAGGGCAAGCGCCTGCAACACCTCACCGGTCTGCAGGTCTTCGACAAAGGCCGCGACACCCAATTCCGCGGCGTTCCAGTCCGGATGCAGCGTGATCGTCTTGCGCACCCGCTGCGGTTCGCTGCCGGCGTTCAGCGTGTGCGGCGACCACTGGCGAACGACGTGGTCGTGGCGCAGCGTGACTCCGCGGTTTTCCCCATGGCGCACATCCGACACCAGTTGCTCCTCGTAGAGCACGAGCACGCCCTGCAGGCTCTGCCGGAAGCGCTCCGTCGGCGGCAGACTGAAGCTGACTTCGATTTCTGCTTCGCGGCCGCCTACTGCCCGCATGCCGACGCTGACGTCCGCGCGCGCCGGAAGCCGGTTGATTTCCCGCACACGGCGCTCGAGCGTGGTCGCGTTGTTCCAGCCCCGCAGTTCGCGCATCCCGGCGAAGACGCCCGGGGTGTAGATCGTCGTCGTGCCGGACAGACGTGCGAGGCGGCGCTGCCGGTCGCTGAACTGCGCTTGCGCAAACGGGTCCTTCCAGCCGATGTAGTCCCAGTAGTCAACATGGAGCGCCAGGGGCACCAGTTGTTCCGCCGGAAAGCGGCTCGGCAGTCTGCTCAGCCAACGGTCGGCCGGCGGACAACTGCTGCAGCCTTCGGACGTGTACAGCTCGACGAGCGCGACGGTGTGACCGGGACTGGTGCGCGTGCAGGACGACGCCGCCACGGCATGCGGCGCGCCGAGTATGGTTGCGGAGATCAGCGTCAAGCTTGCCAGCGCCTGCCAGGACATCGATCGCTCCAGTGGTGTCTCTGGAGATCAGTCGGCGGAGCAGTGCAAACCTTACATCGGGGCGCCCAGGAAGGCCGGATCGATCGCGCTCCTCAACATCGGCATGGAAACGCAAGGCTGCAATGATGCCTGCACATCCGCCGAGCCACCTCGCGCACCGCCCCGAAATGCGCGGCAATCCTCGCGATCCGCTTTGAGCGCGCGGAAGTCGGTGTGAGGGACTGCCGGCCATGCACCCCAGCAGACCAGCGAATCGGCACGGATCAATGGCCTCCGGCACACTCGTCCCAGCCTCCGGTTCGATCGATGAGGGCGGCACACCATGAAGGTCTGCATCGTCGGCACTCGACTTTGCGCATCCGGGCCCACGCCCCATGGCGATCTTCCCCTCGCCTGAAAGAGGAACCGAACCCCAGGCGTCCCGCGATACCTGAGGTTCGCAACATGCCGGGGCTCGCCTATTGCTGCTTCGCGCCGCCCGCGAGGCGATCCAGCATCGCGCGCAGGGTACGGATCTGCACGGCGTTCTTGGTGGCATAGTCGTCGCCGGTATAGCCCCACCAGTCCCAGCAACCGTTGGGGTTGCGGAATGGAATCGAGACCGCCTGCGGATAAAGAATCACCAGCGTGTTGTTGTCGGCCCAGCGCTGGTAGCCGGTGTTCTTGACGAAGGTGGTGCCGTTGTACAGGCCACCGCCGGGGGGCGGAGTGAGGGGGAGGTAGCTCTGGCCCTGCTTGCACCCGTGCAGCGCAATGTGCACCCGGCACTGTTCGCCCTTGGCGCAACTGTCGGGCACATAAACCCACCCGGTGCTGTCGAGGCCGGCACTCCAGCTGTAGGTGGCCTTTGCGTCGGCGGGCACATAGGCATTCTGGTCGAACTGGCTGAACTTGCCTGTCGGTTTGGCGCCAGGCGCCTGCAGCTGACCATAGATCCAGCTCAGGATCTGGCCTGCGGAGTCGAATCCGCACTTGCCGATATAGGGCTCCTTTTCCTTGTCGCAGGCGATGCCGTAATCCTGCGTGGGCATCGTGTGCCCGGCGTTGGGGAGAGTGACCGGTGACAGGTTCGCGGCGGGCACCCCCAGGGCAGTGTAGAACGCGGAAAGCTGTCGACCGATGGCCGGCGGAACCAGGGTGTCCTTGGCGCCGGCGATGGTCAGGATGCGCTGGCTGGCGACATGGCTGGTGGGGTCGATGAGGCCCTTTTCGGCCATGGCCTGCGCGTCCGCCACCAGCGATGGAACGTCGGCACTGGTCTCGGTGACGGAGCAGGACACTGCAGGTTCGCCGGTACATGAACAGCTTGCCACAGCCCGCATCACTTCAGCCTGTGAGCAGTTGAACGGGCCCCCGGCAACAACGCCGGCGCCCTTGACGATCGCGGAGTGGGCCATCTGGAACTGGACGGCCATGAAACCGCCGGACGAGATGCCGGAGACCGAGGTCTGACTGACGTCGATATTCAGCTCGGGCAGCGGAGCTGCGGCGGAGGCGGGCAGCGACAGGGCGCCGATAGCGAGACTGGCAAGCAGGGGCAGGCGAGACACGATGACGAGACGGGCACGCATGAAGTTCTCCGGGTCATTGGAACCGTGGGGAAGTTGGCGGTGGGACGGAAGCGTCCAAAGGCGCCTCCCGTCCATGCCGGTCGATGGCTGCAGTGCAGCCTGTCGCTGCGGAACCCGGCCGCGGGATTATGTGCACTGCAGCATGCACGTATCATCCGCCAAAATGAATAGATAAGGAAGCGGGGAAGGGGAACGAATCGGTTGTTCGCTTGGGTACGGCCCCCTTTGTCAGTTCGGTCGACGCTGCCGCGGGCGAGTCACTGTCCTTCCTCGAGAACACCGCGTGCGAGATCCTGCCGCCGGGCTATGGCTTCGACTACACCGGCGAGTCGCGCCAGCTGCGCACCGAAGGCAACAGGTTCCTGCCCGCGTTCTCGTTCGCCGTGCTGATGATCTTTCTCGTGCTGGCCGTGCAGTTCAACTCGTTCCGCGACCCCTTCGTGATCCTGGCGGGATCGGCGCCGCTGGCGATGTTCGGTGCGCTGATCTTCACCGTGCTGAAGATGCCTGATCCCAACCTGCCGCACGGGACCAGCGGCTGGACACGACCTTGGATATCTATGCTCAGGTCGGCTTCGTCACCCTGGTCGGGCTGATCACCAAGAACGGCATCCTCATCGTCGAGTTCGCCAACAAGCTACAGCAAGAGGGCGCAAGCAGGCGGGATGCGATACACGATGCGGCGATGATCCGCCTGCGCCCGGTGCTGATGACCAGCGTCGCCACCATCGCCGGACGTTTCCCGCTGGTGCTGGTAACCAGCGCCGGGGCCGCGGCGAGAAGTTCCATTGGTCTGGTGCTGGTCGGTGGCATGGCGAACGGCACGCCGTTCATCGTGCCCTCGGTGCATGTGGTGATGGCGAAGGACAGGCACAAGGACAAGTCGGCGGCATGGCCTTTTCGTTTGTTACGACTTATGCGCCGGGCCAATTCGCCGTACGCTATAAGCCCGGCGGGCGGGTGATGAGCACGCAGATGATGCGTGAAACCTTCCAGAGCCTTCTCGGCCCGGCCCGGCAGCTGCAGACCGAACATGTGCCGCAGATCCAGCACCAGGCCGCGAGCTTCGACGTGGCGGACGTGATGTCCATGGTGCGCGGAGCGCAAGCGCCAGGTGGATCGTCCGAGGCGCGTTTCCGGGCTCAACGGCGGGCGGGTCGAGTTATCCGTCGAGTGGCCCCGGGGAGCACTCGGGAAGGCAGTTTCTTTGCGTTGAGGGAAATCGAAGATCGTGAAGTCCGTGCTGATCACCGGATGTTCCAGCGGAATCGGCCTGGTGGCCGCCCGTGCGCTTCGCGGACGCGGGCATCGCGTGTTCGCCACCGCGCGCAAACCCGCGGATGTCGCGCGCCTGCAGCAGGAGGGCTTCGATGCGGTCCGGCTCGATCTCTCCGAGCAGAGATCCGTCGACGAAGCGGTCAAGGCGGTACTCGCGCAAGCCGGCGACGCCATCGACGTCGTCATCCACAACGCCGGCTTCGGTCTATATGGGGCGCTGGAGGATCTGTCCCGACAGGCCATCGAGGAGCAGTTCAAGGCCAACGTCTTCGGCGTGCACCAGATCAACATGATGCTGCTCCCGGGCATGCGCAGGCGCGGGGAAGGGCGCATCGTGATCGTCAGCTCGGTGCTCGGGATCGTCGCCATGCGATTTCGCGGCCTGTACGCGGCCTCCAAGTACGCACTGGAAGGCTTGGCCGACACCTTGCGGCTCGAGCTTGCCGGAAGCGGAATCCGGGTCTGTCTGATCGAGCCGGGACCGATCGAGACTTCGTTCCGGCACAACGCTCACGAGGCGTTTCTGCGCCACATCGCACCGCAGGCAAGCGTTCATCGCGAGGCCTACGCGCCTTTTCTCGCCGGCCTGGCGAAGGACACTTCATCGAACCGTTTCGTGCTGCCGGCCGAGGCCTGCCTGCCGGCCCTGATCTCGGCCGTCGAGAGTGCCGCGCCGCGCATCCGCTACCGAATCACGCACCCGACCCGGCTCTTCGCCGCGCTGAAGCGGCTGCTGCCGGCGCGCTGGCTGGACAGGCTGCTCATCCGGGGCTGAGGCGAAATCCGCGCGGGCAAGGAATCGCCGATTGACGGCCGCAGCCCGGCTCCCGGATACTCGCCGCCGCCGACCGGCCCTTCGCTGCACGTGGCAGCCCGCGATCACACTCGTGCTGGCCCTGGCCGGCGTTCGGCACGGACACCCGAAACCTTCATGGCCTGACCCGGCCGCGGCGCGAATCCCATGCAAAACGACTCCAGGCCCGACGTCATCCCCGACTATTGGCCCGCCTGCGGCTACCGCAAGCTGGAGCTCGACGCCCGCGGCTGGCTGCGTCCAACAAGCGACTGGTTGCGCGGCTTCCTCGATCGACCGGAGATGGCCCTGGTCGAGGAATCCTGCCGCGCCGAGCGCAAGCTGCATCGGGCGCTGCAGCAGGCCCCGGGGCGCGCCGTAGAGGCGACCGAACTGGGCGCGATCCGGGACGCCGACGCGCGTGAGAACTACCGCCTGTTCCTCGCCTTTCGCGACGGCGTTCTCGCTGCCGGCACGCTCGAAGCCTGGATCCTGCGGCTGTTTCGCAGCGGGCGCATCGAAGTGCCGCCCCTGTTCATCGATCTGGTCATCCAGGCGCTGGTGCGCCACGGGCTCGAAGGCAGCACCGATGCCTGGGAGGTGCGCGCTGCCGAGATGTTGTTCAGGCCGCAACGCATCACCGTGCACGAGGGCCGGGTGCTGGCGGCCGATCGCGAGACGCTGGATATGCAGCATGAAACCCAGGGTCTCGGCGAACTCGGTCGCTCGCTCGTGCAGGCGCAGGTGCCGTTGAAGCGGCTCGACCTGCAGGTGCTCAACGGCGGCAATGCCGGGCGCTTCCGCGCCCGCGCGACACAGGCCGCCGCCGGCAGTGCCTTCTTGCTCGATCTCACGCACGAGATCGAGCGCGACGTCGGCCATGGCATCAGCTTCAAGCTGGTGAATGCGCGCTCGGGACTGAAGGCCCTGGCACGGGTGCTCGAGCGCTGGGTCCGGCATCTGCTGGGGGTGGCGGTGAACATCGAGCCGCTGCAGCGCATCGACGACCCCCAGTGGCGCTGGCATGTGGGCCTCGATGCCGAGGCCAGTGCGCTGCTGGACGACCTCTACGAGGCTCGCGATGTCGAGCCAGAGCGCATGCAGCGCCTGATCAGCCTGTTCAAGCTCAGTTTCGACGACCCGGCCCAGATGCGCCCCGACGTGGCAGGCCGGCCGGTTTACCTGGCGATGGCGATGGCGCCCGACAGCATCGTGCGGCTCAAGCCGCAAAACCTGCTGCTGAACCTGCCGCTGGCCAATCCGTCCTGATCCGGCCGGGTTCGCTCAGCGCATGAAGTGGCAGGTGTAGCCGCCCGGGTGCTTCGCCAGATAGTCCTGGTGGTAGTCCTCGGCGGGCCACCATTTGGTGAAGGGCGCGATCTCGGTGACGATCGGCCGCCGCCATAACCCGGACGCGCTCACGTCCTCCACCACCCGCAGAGCGGTCTCCTTCTGCGCCTCGCTGGTGAAGAAGATGGCCGAGCGGTACTGGGTCCCCGCGTCGTTGCCCTGGCGATTCGGCGTGGTCGGGTCGTGCATGCGGAAGAAGGCGTCCGCGAGGAGGGACTCGAAGCTGAGTTTGCCCGGGTCGAACACGATCTTGACCGCCTCGGCGTGGCCCGAGGCCGAATGATGGGTGTCTTCGTAGCGGGGGTTTTCCAGCCAGCCGCCGGTATAGCCGACCTCCGAATCGACGACGCCGGGGATCTTGCGCAGCAGATCCTGCATGCCCCAGAAGCAGCCGCCGGCGAGGTAGGCAGTTTCATGTTGGGATTCGTTCATGGTTCGAGTCCTCCGCTAGGGTGGGATCGTAGTCCCCTTGGTCGCAGCACCGGTTACGATCTTACACAGGGCGGGGCCGTGACACGACGGCCTGCATGTTCAAGTGGTCGACAAACAGGGCAGTCTCGGCGCTGCCGTTTCCTATAATCGAAAGAGTCGCGCAACCGGCAGCGGGCGCTCCCGCTCCCGCCCCGCAGACCTGCCTCCCCGGGCAGCGGTCCGAGGAGGCCACGCTGGTGGGGCGATTGCTGGCCTCGGGCCTTCGAGCCGGCCCCGCGTTGGCAGGCCTGCGGACGGCTCGTGCGCGGACCATCCGATCAATCCCGCAGGACGATCGCATGCGCCGAAACCTTACTCAGCAAGCTCTTGCCGACCCGCAGCGCGGTCACGCCAGTTGCGGCGTGGGAGTGGTCGTCGATCTTCAGGGCAGAAGGCGCCACGACCTCGTCGAGGCCGGCTTCACCATGCTCGCCAGGCTCGAACACCGCGGCGCCCGCGGGGCGGAGGAGGGGACCGGCGACGGCGCCGGGATGCTGCTGCAAAAGCCCCACGACTTCCTTGCCGGCGAGCTGGCAGGCTTGCCTACACCGGATGCCTACGGCGTCGGGCAGGCCTTCCTGCCGCGAGAAGCGCGTGCCGAGGCCCTCGCCCGCAGGCGCATCGAGGCGCTGGCGGTGCGGGCGGGCTTCGAGCTTCTGGCCTGGCGAACGGTGCCGACCGACGCCGAGGGTCTGGGCCGCACGGCGCGCGCGAGCGAGCCCGCGGTGCGCCAGTTCTTCGTCGTCCCACGCCGGCCCCTTGACCCCGAGGCCCTCGACGCGAGCCTCTACCTGTTGCGCCGCAGCCTCGACCGGGCCGCACGCGAGAACAGCGCGGCGGCTTCGTTCTACATCTGCTCGCTCGACCGCCGCCGCATCGTCTACAAGGGACTGCTGACCGCCACCCAGCTGCAGACCTACTACCCGGAATTGTCCGACCCGCGGGTGGTGTCGGCGCTGGTGCTGGTGCACTCGCGCTTTTCCACCAACACATTGGGCGCCTGGCCGCTTGCCCACCCCTATCGCTGCACGGTGCACAACGGCGAGTTCAACACCCTGCGCGGCAACAAGAACTGGATGCGGGCACGCGAGCCGGCGCTGGCTGCGCCCCGTTTCGGCACCGGGCTTGCCGGCCTGGGGCCGCTCGTCGCCGAGGACACGAGCGATTCGGCCACCTTCGACAGCGTGCTCGAACTGCTGCTGGAGTCGGGGCGCAGCCTGCCCCACGCCCTGCGCATGATGATCCCCGAGGCCTGGCGCAAGGACGAGCACATGGCGCCGGCGCGACGCGCCTTCTACGATTACCACGCGAGCCTGATGGAGCCCTGGGACGGGCCGGCGCTGGTGGTGGCGTGCGACGGCGAGCAGGTGGCAGCGGTGCTCGACCGCAATGGCCTGCGCCCCTGCCGCCTGTGGGTGACCGACGACGACTGGCTGGTGCTGGGGAGCGAGACGGGGCTGCTCGACATCCCGGCGGAGCGCATCGTGCGCAAGGGCCGCCTCGGGCCCGGACAACTGCTGCTCGCCGACACCCGTGGCCGCGGGCTGGTCGCCGAGGACGATATCTTCGCAACCCTCACCGAGCCGCCCTACGCCGATTGGCTATCGGCGCAGCGCATCCGGCTCGCTGACCGGGTGGAGCCGGCGCAGCGCGACGAGAGCCACCTTGCCGGCACGGCCACCCGGTCGGCAGACGACCGCCGCAGCGACCCGCTGCAGCGCGAGCAGCGTCTGTTCGGCTACACGCTGGAGACCCTGCGTGCGCTGTTGCTGCCGATGGCCGACGAGGGCAAGGATCCGCTCGGGGCGATGGGCAACGACACGCCACCGGCAGCGCTGTCGGCCCGTGCGCGGCCGCTGTTCCACTACTTCAGCCAGATCTTCGCCCAGGTCTCCAACCCCCCGATCGACTACCTGCGCGAAGCCCTGGTCACCGATCTCGGCAGCCATCTGGGGCGTCAGCGCAACCTGCTCGATGCCACCCCGGCGCACTGCCACCGCGTCTTTCTCGATTCCCCGGTGCTCAGCGCAGCCGAATTCGTCGCCCTGGGTCGCCTCGCCGCCGACGGCATCCGCGCCTGCACCCTTGACCTCGGCTTCTCCCCTGAGCGGACGCTCGCCGACGCGCTGCAGGCCCTGCGCCAGGCGGCAGAGGGGGCGGTGAAGGACGGCTGCGAGATCATCATCCTCTCCGATCGCGCGACGGGACGGTCCCGCCTGCCCATCCCCAGCCTGCTCGCCACCGGT
>JBFGZP010000138.1:0-8499 GCA_041586695.1 Thauera sp. | reverse complement strand
GCAGCCGAGCAGCAGCCCGTCGAGGATCGAGGCAGCGATGCCGCGGGCGTCGTCGGTCGGATGGTTGGGCTGGAGTCGCACGGCGAGCCGCCCCGGCAGGCCGATCGTGTCGCGAAACGCCGTCACCACGCGGCACTTGCGCGCCACGGCGATCAGGTCCTGGTTGCGCATGAGCTTGGACACGGCGGCCGCCATCTCCGGCGTGATTCCCGCTGCGACGCGGCACAGTACCTCGGCGTCGGTGGTGTGCGCGAGCAGCCAGTTGCGGAAGTCGCCTACGCTCAGATGGGCGATCTCGGCAAACGCCGCGACGTCGTGGGTGTCGACGATGAGACGGGTCACTTCGTCCGCCTCGTAGGGGATCAGCACCTCGTCGAGGAAGACCTTCAGGGGTAATTCCGCCAGGCACAGGCGCGCCGCCATGCGCTCCTCCGCGGTGGTGGCGGCGAGCCCGGCGAGCATGTCGCCCGAACGCAGGGGGCTCGCCTTGGCGAGCAGATCCCTCAGGTCGGCGAAGCGGTGGGTCGTGACGCCGATCGACTGCGAATAGGGCATCGGGCACCTCCGGTGAGGATTGGCCGTGCGCGCCTGCGGCGCCGCACCGGCGGCTTGAGCCGGCTTTCCGGGCGCCATGCGGCACGCCCCCGGGGGGCCAGCCAGGCGCTACTGGAAGGCCACCTCGTCGAAGCTTCTGAGCTTGCGGCTATGCAGACGGTCGACGCCTTGTTCGCGCAGCAGTTCGATGGCGCGGATGCCGATGCGCAGATGCTGGTCGACGCGTGCGCGGTAGAAGTGGTCCGCCATGCCGGGCAGCTTGATCTCGCCGTGCAGCGGCTTGTCGCTGACGCACAGCAGGGTGCCGTAGGGGACGCGGAAGCGGAAACCGTTGGCGGCGATGGTTGCCGACTCCATGTCCAGCGCGATGGCGCGGCTCTGGCTGAAGCGGCGCTCGGGCGTGGTCGGCACGTGGTGCGAGGGCAGCAGTTCCCAGTTGCGGTTGTCGGTGCTGGCGACGGTGCCGGTGCGCATCACGCGCTTCAGTTCGTAGCCCTTGAGCTGGGTGATCTCGGCCACGGCCGCCTCGAGCGCGACCTGGACTTCGGCCAGCGGCGGGATGGGTACCCACTGCGGCAGGTCCTCGTCGAGGACATGATCTTCGCGCACATAGCCGTGGGCCAGCACGTAGTCGCCGAGGTGCTGGGTGTTGCGCAGGCCGGCACAGTGACCGAGCATGATCCAGGCGTGGGGGCGCAGCACGGCGATGTGGTCGGTGATGGTCTTGGCGTTGGCCGGGCCGACGCCGATGTTGACCATGGTGATGCCGGCGCGGTCGCCGCGCACCAGGTGATAGGCGGGCATCTGCGGCAGGCGCGGCGGCGCCGTGCCCTGTTCGCCCGCGGGCAGTTCGGGTAGCCCGGCGCGGCGCGTCACGACGTTGCCGGGTTCGACGAAATCGGTGTAACCGTGTGCGCCGGTGGCGTCGGCCATCAGTTCGCGGCCGAGCTTGATGAACTCGTCGATATAGAACTGGTAGTTGGTGAACAGGACGAAATTCTGGAAATGCTCCGCCGCCGTGCCCGTGTAGTGGCGCAGCCGGCGCAGCGAATAATCCACCCGCGGAGCGGTAAACAGCGCCAGCGGATGGCGGACGATGCCATCCGGGCCGGGCCGCGGCTCGCAGGTGCCGTTGGCGATGCCGTCGTCCATGGCGCAGAGGTCGGGGAAGTCGAACACGTCGCGCATCAGGTGACGGCGCTCCGGGCTGAGGTTGCCTTCGAAGTGGTCGTGGTCGGCGACGGAGAAATGCACCGGGATGGGCTGTGTGCCGGTGCCGACCTCGAGCGAAACGTGATGGTTCTTCAGCAGCAGGCGGAACTGCTCGTGGTAGTAGTCGGAGAACAGGTCGGGCCGGGTCAGCGTGGTCTCGTAGGCGCCCGGGCCCGAGACGAAGCCGTAGCTCAGGCGCGAGTCGGCGCGTGCGACCGTATCGGTCCGTATGCTCACGACCGGGTAGCAGGCGCGGATGCGTCCGCTCAGGTCCTCGCCGGCGACGAAGCGCCGCAGCGACTCACGCAGATAGGCCACGCTGTCGTCGTATATGGCCTGCACGCGGGCTAGGGCGGCGTCAGGATCGTCGAAGCGAGCGGGAGCGACAAAGACGGATTCTGGGTTCATGGCGCGTATCGTCGTGCTCGGCTCAAGCATCAGGATGAAGGGGCACGACCTATGTTACACGCGCGGATTTCCGTCATGTGAGCGAAGCCGCGTGGAGTCCGACCCCGGGCCATTGCCGGGCGGACCTATTCGCCGTCGGCGCCGCCCTGCTGGCGCGAAGCGAGCGACCAGAGCCGCGCCGCGACAATGAAGATCCACAGCGAAAGCACCCCGGAGGCGAGGCGCTCGTAAAGGCCGGCGGCGCTGCCCGTTGCCTCGCTCGCCGACATCAGGCCGAGGAAGATCAGGCCAGCGCAGCCCGACACGAGAGAATAGGCCCACAGTGGGCGCAGTCGCCCGATCCGGCGGAACAGCGGGGCGGCGAGCAGCGTCGCGGAGATCAGGGCGAGGAAGGCGATCGTCGCGGACAGGCTGTGCAGACGCTGCACGAGCACTTCCGGTGACGCGCAGCCGGGCTCGCAGGCAAACAAGCCGGCGCCGATCCGTCCGATGCCATTGAGCCCGATGAGCAGGCTGGTGAGCAGGGTCGACAGCGGGCGGGCGCCGAGACGGATCAGGCTCAGTCTGAACGCCGCCGCAAAGGCGATGTGCATGAGGCCGGTGGGGACGAAGCCGGCGTAGCGCATCAGCGATGCGGTGGCGCTGCCGCGCTCCCCGAGTTCGCTGATGTACTGGCCGACATGGTCGAAGCCCGGCCGCAATTCGCCGGCGAGCGTAATGACCGCTGCCCACAGCAGGGGTGCGACGAGGCCGCACAGGAGGCCGGCGCGAATCACCGGCGGCACCAACGCGCCGGGCAGTCCGACCACGGCGTCTGCGTCCGAATCCTTCATTCTATCTGGCTCCTTGCTGCGAACAGCTCCGTCGCCGCTGGCGTCCTCGTCGGAACAAGCCATGATCTGGCCCGACAGCTTGTGCCGATCGCGCACCGGGTTGGGCGGCGGCGCCGACGACATGTAGTCTAGGGGCAGCGCGGGCGCATCGCGACCTGCCCTCGGTCTTCGTCTGCGGGATCGGAGTCGGCGGGATCGGAGTCGGCGGGATTTCAGGCACGAGCCCTGTGTTCGTGGCTTGTTCCCCCTGCACGGGAAGGCGACGTTCGGGCGATGCGGACCCTTCGCGTTACATACTTCAGGCACTACACTTTGCGACCGGGCATCCACGATCCGAACGAGCGCCACCGCCATGACGAAAGACAACGACCTCGGCACTGCAGCATCCAGGACCGCGTATTACAGTCGGCAGTTGAACGCCCGCGAGGCGGTTCCGGAACATCCGGCGATCTTCGCCCGCTGGCAGCAGGATTCTGCGCAGGCCAGGCGCACCCATGCGGGCTTGCTCGACCAGGCCTTCGGTGACGCCCCCGGCGAGCGCCTGGACTTCTTCCCGGCGGAAAGGAAGGGCATGCCGCTGCTGGTGTTCATCCACGGTGGCTGGTGGCGTTCGCTCGACAAGTCGGACTTCAGTTTCGTCGTGCCCGGCTACCATCGCGCAGGCGTGAATGTCGCGGTGACCAACTACACTCTGGCGCCACAGGCCTCGCTCGACGAAATCGTACGCCAGCAGTTGCGCGCCCTGGCCTGGCTATACCGCAATGCGGAGAAATACGGGTTCGACCGCGGGCGCATCGTCGTCGCCGGCCACTCCGCGGGCGGCCACCTGAGCGCGATGATGCTGGCTGCGCGCTGGCCGGAGATCGGCGACGACCTGCCAGCCGACCTGGTCAAGGGCGGGGTGCTGATGTCGGGTGTGTTCGATCTCGAGGCGGTGCGTCATGCGGATTTCGTCAACGCCGACCTGAAGCTCGAAGCCGACGACGTCGCCCGCCTGTCGCCCGTGCGCATGTCCCAGAGCCATCCGACGCCCTTCGTCACCGCCGTCGGGGGCATGGAATCGGAAGAGTTTCACCGCCAGAACGCGCTGATCATCGCCCACTGGAACTCAGCCCACGTCGTCGACATCCAGCTGCCGGGCTTTCATCACTTCACCATCTGCAACGCCTTCGCCCAGCCCGGCCACGCGCTGTTCGAGGACACCCTGTTGCTGTTCGACCGCTGACCGGGACGGGATATGCCTTCACCGGCGTGGAGCCGCGCTCCCGCAGGGTGGGCGCTTGTGACGGCGGGGTTTGCAGGGACGCCTGCGTTATGGCGTCGAGTCGCGCAGCCAGGTGCAAGCGGACCCAGCGCAGGAAGCCCCGGCGCGAGAGGCCACTGGACATCGATTTGTCCCGGCTCCGCGCAGGCGCTCAGTCGCATGAGCGCTGAATTTCGCTCTCGGCCCGGTGAATACCCTCGCTTCGCTCGGCGTTGTTCATCAGCTGGACTTCTTCCCTCGTATCGGGGTCGGCAAGGGAAATCGTCGGCCGGCCCTTGATTGCCGGCTTCGTCGCCATCAGGCGCGCGAGTTCGGCCCGCGCCTGATCACACTGCGCCTGTCGATCGGCCGACGCTTCCGCCCTGATCCTGTCTTCTTCCTCTTCCGCCTTCTTGCGTTCATCCCAGCGGCGTTGAAACGCCGCAGCGTCTTCCCGCCACTTCTCCGCAGCAGCAGGCCTGCCATCGCCGGCCCCGGGAGCGGGTCGGGATTCGACCTCGAGTTGCCTTGTCTTCGGCTGATTCGGAGGAGGGGTTTGCGAGTAATGCGTGACACCCCGTTCGTCGACCCACTTGTACACCGTATCGCTCATGGCGACACCCAGCGGAAAGATCAGCAGGCAGAGACTCAATAGCGTTCGCATCCCGTTCGTCCCTCATGAGACAAGGCCCCGTTATCGGGAAGAAGCCCCGCGTCTTGCCGACGCGCCGCGGGGCCGACGGTCGAGCGCAGTCGCCTCGATGCATACTCTAATGCCATCCACCCGGGCAGATCCATACGGCTGCCGCGTCGCATGCCTGCGCATGGCTAATTGTTGAAAAGCGCTTGACTGCGGCGGGACCGGTGGTGCTTATTGGCTGAGGAAAGGCCGGGTATGTGTCCGACCTCGCGGCGATCAGTTTCGGCCCGCCGCCTTTGCCTGATCGAATGGTGCTGAAGTTCGGCAGGGTCGATCGATCCGGCGCAATTGCGGCCCCGGGGCGGCGGCGTGCGCGCAGCCGAACAACAGGCCGAATGCCCTCCAACTGCCCCAGCTTTGGGGAAGGAACGAGTCATGTGGATAAAACTGACGACGAGCGCGATGCTGGCTGTTGCCGTGCTGATGGCGCCAGCGGCCGGGGCAGCCGGCATCGACCTGCACCGGATGTGGGACGATCGTTGCGCGGGGTGTCACGGCCACGCTGGTGACTTCGCCCGCAAGCTCACCGTGTCGGATGGCGAACTGCAGGGACGGCACCATGTGCACGATCTGCGCCTGTTCCTGCGCAACCACTACCCCGCGGACAGCGAAGTGGATGCGGTCTACAACATGCTGCTCGCACAGGCGAGCAACGAGGCGAAGTTCAGGAGCGAGTGCAGCGCTTGCCATGGCACCGCCGCCGAGTTCGTGCGCAGCGCGCTGGAGCTTCGCGACGGAGTGCTCCATGCCCGCGCATCCGGGCGCCCGGTCCTCCAATTCCTCAGCGAGCACCGGCAGCTGGGTGCCGCTGATGTGCAGGCCTTCGCGCAGCTGCTGACTAGGGTCGCCGGCGAGGTCTATCGACCCTAGTCGCGGACCCGACGCCTGCATCCCCGGCTGACGCACTGTCGGGACGCCCGGTGGGTGAATCGTGCGGGCTGGGCGGGAGCGCCGTCAGTCGCGAGCCGTGGGCGCGGGACCGGGCGGCGGGGTCGCCGAGGCGTCCTTGTGCTCGGCCGATTCGGCCTTGCCGCTGATCGCGTCTGCCACCCCCAGCTTGATGACGGCCGGAGAGGTTGCCGGCAGATCGACGAAGTGGACGTGCTCGTCGTCCGGAACCGGCCCCCGCTGGCGGATACGCCAGAACACGAACGCCGCGAACACGAGCGCCACGCATGCGAGGTAGAGAAACAATCCCCGCGGGCCGAGCCACTCCATTGCAGCCGCGGCCACTGCCGGACCGATCACGGCGCCCAGGCCCCACGCGAGCAGCAGGCTGCTTACCAGGGGCACCATCTGTTCGGGTCGGGCGTGGTCGCCGGCGTGCGCGACGCAGATGGCGTAGACGGAAAGGGATACGCCGCCGAGAAGAAACAGCATCGGCATCAGGACGACGGGGGGCGGCGCACCCAGCGCCCAGATCACGAGCGTCACCGCGGTGACGGCGAGGTTGAGCCCGGCAATGATCCGGCGTCGGTCGCCACGGTCCGACCAGCGCCCCAGGGGCCACTGGAACACCAGGCTCCCCAGCTGCAGGACGGGAAACAGCAGCACGATATTACCGACATCAAGCCCGATCCCTTCGCCATATATCGGGGCGAGCGACAGCAGCGGTGCATTGATCAGGCCGACCACGAGGCAACCCAGCATGCCTACCGGCGCGAGGCGGTAGAGTTCTCGCACGCCGAGCGCGCTGAACCGGGAGACCGTCGGGCTGGCGCTGCGGGTCGTGGTCACCGGCAGCAGGGAGAGCGAGCACAGCGCGCTGACGAGCATGAAGGCCCACGGGCCGCCGAGGTCCAGGCTGGTGAGGAACAGCGGGGCGGTCACGAGCGACGCCTTGGTGCACACCGAGTAGAAGCCCAGGACCCTGCCACGCAGCAGTTGCGGCGTGCGATCGGCGATCCAGCTCTCCGCCACCGTGAACAACCCGGCGAAGCAGGCACCACCTACGAGCCGCAGTCCGACCCAGGCCAGCGGCTCGCGAAAGGCCGCAAAAGCCAGCACCACGGCGGCGAGCGTGGCCGCCAGCGCCGCGAAGGCGCGCACATGGCCGATGGCCATGATCAGTCGACCCATCATCGTGCAGCCGAGCAGGAAGCCGCCGCCGTGGGCCGCCGCCACCCAGCCGATCATCTGCACGGGGAATTGCTCCGCCGACATGCGCAGCGGCAACAACACCAGCAGCAGGCCGCTGGCACCCTGCAACAGGGTGGAGCCGGCGATCACTGCCGTGACGGTGAGGTAGGGGTTGAGCATCGGACCGCTAGCTTACCTTGAATTCCGGACGGCTGGAATCGGCCATCGGGCCTGCGCCAGACCGGGCTCGCGCCACCTGGTCTATGTCTTTCGCATGGCTGGATATCGCCCCGTCGCGGTCGCGAAGACGGGCCGCCGGTACGCTGCCACCGTCCCGGTCCGCTGCTAGACTGAAAGCAGGTGGCCGCGGGTTCGGTGAATCCCGGCGCACCCTTCCGACGGATCTCCCGATGAAGAAACACGGCCCCAGGCTTACGGTTTATTACGATGGCGCGTGCCCGCGCTGCGTGAGGGACCGTGCCCGTTACGAAGAACTGTCCGGTGAGGGCGCCGATACCGTCGACTGGGTCGACATCACCGGCCGCGAGGGCGAACTCCGACGGCTCGGGATCGATCCGGACGCGGCGTTGCGCGAGCTGCACGTGCGCGATCCAGCCGGCGACATTCACCGCGAACTCGACGCCTACATTCTGCTGATGTCTCGGGTGCGGCTACTCAGGCCGCTGGCGTGGCTGATCGCTCTGCCCGGCCTGCGGCCCATCCTGTCGTCGCTCTATCGCACCTCGGTGCTGCGTCGGCTCGGGCGCCGCGCCCGGTAATTGCCACGGGCGGTGCTCACGGCCCGCTGCCGAAGAAGATTCCACGCGTGAGGAAGGTGTATTCGCCCTCGATCGCCATCAGCGCGACCAGCACCAGCACGGCAAGCGGCGGCAGCAGGATGGTGTAGATCAGGGCGAGCCGCTCCCAGCGCAGGTGCATGAACACGGCGATGATCAGGCCGGCCTTCATGAGCATGAAGGCGATGATCAGGAACCAGCGCAGCCCTCCTTCGAGGTGGAAATAGTCAACCAGGTAGGACAGGGTGCTGAGGACGAACAACATCCCCCATACCTTGAGATAGACGCCGATCGGATGTTGTTGCCCGGATGCGTGGTTCATGTGCGTGCCTCCCGCTACCAGAGATAGAACAGCGCGAAGATGAAGACCCACACGAGGTCGACGAAATGCCAGTAGAGACCGGTGATCTCGACGATCTGGTAGTTGCCGCTGCGCTCGTAGCGCCCGGCGGCGACGCGTGCGGCGACGATCAGCAGGTAGATCACGCCAATGCTCACATGCAGGCCGTGGAAGCCGGTGATCATGAAGAAGGTCGAGCCGAACTGCGCCGCGCCCATCGGGTTGCCCCAGGGGCGCACGCCGTCCTCGATCAGCTTGGTCCACTCGAAGGCCTGCATGCCGACGAAGCTCGCGCCGAGCAGGGCGGTGGCGAGCATCAGCGCGGCGGTCGG
>JBFGZP010000137.1:0-8524 GCA_041586695.1 Thauera sp. | reverse complement strand
GATCTGGCTCGCCCTCTTCCGTTTCATCTCCTGCCGGCAACGCGTTCAGGCCGCCGCGGCCACCGCGCCGGCAGCGGCGGCGGTGACGTCCTGGGGCACGCCGAGCGCCTCGCGGATGCCGACGTCGAGCGCATCGAGTTCGGCGATCAGGGCGGCGATGCCGTCTTCGCTTTGCTTGAGCTCTTCGACCCGGTCCTCCAGCGTATCCGTCGCCTGATGGATGCGCTTCACGCTCTCGAGCCGGCGCTTGAGCTGGATCTGATATTCCCGCACCTGGGTTTCGAGCGGCGACATCACCGCCCGCAACCACTGCTCGACATCGCGGTTGGCGATCTCGAAGGTGCGGCGCGCCTGCACCGCGACGGTTTCGAAGAACTTTTGCGTCAAGGCGTGCTTCTCGGTCGTCACCAGCGTCAGCGTGGTGTTGATCTGGCGGTTGAAGGCCTTCTCGAGACGGTCGAGTTCCTTCTCGTAGCGCAGGGTGGAGAAAGTCTCCGGCGCGCTGAGCTTGAGGCCGTGCTCGACACTGAAGCGCTTGTACATCGCCTCGAGCATGCGGGTGATCTCACCGATCTCGCCGGTGGATCGATGCAGATTCTCGCGCAGATGGCGGAAGAAGCCCTCCATCGCGTCTCGCAGGCCGCGGCTGAAGGAGGATTCGAGCATCGCCTCGCGCGTGCGCCGGGTTTCGTCGCGCAGGGCGTCCATGCCCATGTTGGCGAGCAGGCTGTTGGTGAGGTTGGAGAACACCGAACGCACGGCGTGGTACTTCTGCAGCCCCTGCTCGAAGTCCTCCTTCTCGGCGCGGATCTTGCGCATCATGTATTCGATGACGCTCTGGTTCTTGCCACGCAGGTCGGTGAGTTCCTGCAGTTGTTCGCGCAGCCCGGACAGCCGCGCCTCGAGCAGGCTGCGCGTCTGCGCGACGACCACGCAGGTCTCCGCCAGCGTGCCGTCGCGCACGATGTCCTGCTTGGTCGGCAACAGGTCCTCGGTGAGCGCGCGCTCGAGCGCCGGCAGACGGCTGCGCTCGAGCAGGGCGGCGTCCTTGTTGACGCGGGCTACGAGCCCCTTCTGCGCCGAGACCGGGAACACGGCCGCGGCGTCCACGTCGAGCGTTTCGGCAACCGAGCGCACCTGCGCCGCGATCTCGCGCTCGATGCGGGCATCGTCACGCAGCCCGTCCCACAGGCCGTCGATCTTGTTGAGCACCACCATGCGCCCACGCTGGCGGCCCTCACCGGTGCGCACGTAGTCACGCCACACCGCCAGATCGCTCTGCGTCACACCGGTATCGGCGGAAAGGACGAAGAGCACGGCATGTGCATTGGGCAGCATGGACAAGGTCAGTTCGGGTTCGGCACCGATCGCGTTCAGGCCCGGCGTATCGAGCACCACCAGACCCTGTTCGAGCAGTGGGTGCGGGAACTGGATCACCGCATGGCGCCAGCTCGGAATCTCGATGCGGCCATCGGCGCCTGGCTTGAGTCCGTCCTCGCCCTTGGGGTCGAGCTTGAAGCCCAGGCGCTCGGCCTCGCCCTTGTCGACGCGTTCGGTTTCGCCCACGCGCGCCAGCGCCGCCTGCAGCGCGCCCGCCTCGAGCGAAGTAAGCGGCGTCACCTGCCATTCGTCCGCAAAGCGCTTGAGCTCGCTTACCGGCGCCTGCATCGCGCGGGTACGGATCGGCAACAAGCGCAGTTCGGGCGTGGCGCCCTTGGTCCACTGCAGCTCGGTGGGACACATGGTGGTGCGTCCCGCACTCGAGGGCAGGATGCGATCGCCGTAATCGGCGAAGAAGATCGAGTTGATGAGTTCCGACTTGCCACGCGAGAACTCGGCAACGAAGGCGACCGTGAGCTTGTCGTCGCGCAGGCGTTCGAGCACGTACTGCAGGCGCAGGTCGCTCTGGACGTCGCCCACCTCGTTGCGCGACAGCCAGCCTCGCAGCTTGGCGACGGCTTCCCCGGTGGCGCCACGCCAGCGACTGTAGGCAGAGAACTGCTCGGACAGGTTCGTCATCGGATCACTCATTGATCGCACATCCGTAAGAGTTGGCCGCGGGCAGAATGCACCGGCGACATTGACAGCATAACGGCGATCGTGCACGGCTTCCATGATGTATTCACGGTGCAAGACCAGCGGTCAGGAGCGGGCGACGGACGTCGTCAGGAGCGGCGCTGGCAGTGCGGACAGAAGTACGTGGCGCGCTGGCCGCTGACGACGCGCCTGATCGTGCTCCCGCACACCCGGCAGGGTTCGCCGTCGCGACCGTAGACGAAGCACTGTTGCTGGAAATAGCCCGGCCGGCCATCGCCGCCGACGAAGTCACGCAGCGTGCTGCCGCCGGCCGCGATCGCCGCCGCCAGCGTCTCGCGCAATGCACCCGCCAGCCGCTCGCATCGCCGCGGTCCCAGCTTGCCGGCCGCCTCGAGCGGATGGATCCGCGCGCGAAAGAGGCTCTCGGCCGCATAGATGTTGCCCACGCCCACCACCTTGTGGCTGTCCATCAGCACATGCTTGACCGGGGCTCGCAGCCCACGGGTCACGCGGTGGAGCCAGGCGCCGTCGAATTCCGCCCCGAGCGGCTCGGGCCCGAGGCGTGCGAGCAAGGGGTGCCGCATCGCGTCGCCGCGCTGCCACACCACCATGCCGAAGCGACGCGGATCGCGCAGCCGCAGGGCATGTTCGCCGAAGACGAAATCGACATGGTCGTGCGCCGCCGGCGCCTCGGCCGCCGGCACCACCCGCAGGCTGCCCGACATGCCCAGGTGTACGATCACGGTGCCGAAGCCGAAGTCGAACAAAAGGTATTTCGCGCGCCGCGCCACATGCTCCAGCCGACGGCCGACGACGAGGCTGGCAAGGTCTTCGGGTATGGGCTGGCGCAATCGCGGGTTGCGCACGACCAGCGCGCTGAGCACGCGGCCTTCCGCATGCGGGCGAACGCCCTTGCACGTGGTTTCGACTTCGGGCAGCTCGGGCATGGGATCTCGATGCGGGCGATGACGAGGCGCATGTTGCGCCTCGCTTGCAGGCATGGCGGCATTCTGCCTACCATGGCGCGAACCGAATTCTAGATCAGCCCTCCAAGTTCGGACAGCGCGCATCGGCGGCTCTCCGCGCCGGCGCTGCGACTCGAACGACTACCGAGGCAGCTCGCCGGATCACATCCATGAAAATCGCTTTCACCCGTATTGCCCGCCGCACCGGCCTGGCCCTTGCACTGAGTCTCGCCACCGCCGTCGCCGGCGCTGCCGGCGGCGACACGCGCGCGGGCGCGTTACCGGGGCAGGAGCTCACACCGAAGACGCTCTACCAGTTCCTGCTCGCCGAGATCGCCGGCGCGCGCGGCCAGATCGGCCTTTCGGCCGAACTCTATCTGGACCTTGCCCGCGCCACGCGTGACCCGCGCATCGCCCGCCGCGCGACCGAGATCGCGATGTTCTCGCGCAACCTGACGGTTGCCTCCGAGGCCGCGAAGCTGTGGGCAGAAGTGGCGCCGGACTCGGAAGACGCGCGCAGGATCCTCGCCAATGTCGTGGCGGCAGACGGTGACGGCCGGCTCGAAGACCTGCAGATCCAGGTCGCCCGTGCGCTGGCCCACTCCAGCGGCGAACGCCTGGCGCAGAACCTGATGGGGCTGAACCGCGCCCTGCAGCGCCTGCCCGACAAGGAGGCGGCGCAGTCGGTCGTGATGCGCGTGACCGAACCCTATCTCGACCTGCCCGAAGCCCATTTCGCCCGCTCCCAGGCGGCGATGGTCGCGCAGGACGCGATGCAGGCCATGGCTGCGATCGATCGCGCACTCGAACTGCGCCCCAGTTGGGATCCGGCGATCCTGATGAAGGCGCAGATCCTGCAGCACGCAGGCGCGGGCGACGCCGCGGTGAAGCAGCTCGAGGCCGAGCTCGAGCGCGAGCCCGGCAACGTCGCCCTGCGCCAGGCCTACGGACGGGCGCTGGTCGGCACGAAGCGTTTCGACGATGCCCGCGTCGAGTTCCGCCGCCTGCTCGACGCTGCGCCGGACGATCGCGACCTGCTCTACGCCATCGCCCTGCTCTCCGTTCAGCTCGGCGACGATACCGAGGCCGAAGCCTTGTTCGAGCGCGCGCTCGATGCCGGCCACCCGGAGCAGGATGTGATCCGGCTGCACCTGGGCCAGCTCGCCGACCAGCGCGGTCAAGGCGAGGCGGCGCGGAAGTGGTTTGCAGCCGTGGGCGACAGCCGCCACCTGGTCGAGGCCAACATCCGCATCGCACAGAGCCTTGCGCGCGAGAAGCGCATCGATGACGCCCGGGCCCACCTGCTGGCGCTAAGAGGCGACGACGACGCCCAGCGGCGCTACATCATGGCCGAAGCACAGATCCTGCGCGAAGCGCAACGCCCCGCCGAAGCCATGCTGGTGCTCGACGCCGCGCTGGCGCGCACCCCGGACGACACCGACCTGCTGTACGAAGCCGCCATGCTGGCCGAGCGGGTCGACCGTATCGACCTCATGGAAGACAAGCTGCGCAAGGTCATCGCGCTCAAGCCCGAGCACGCGCATGCGCACAACGCGCTCGGCTACTCGCTCGCCGACCGCTCCCTGCGCCTGGACGAGGCCCAGGCGCTGATCGAGCGGGCGCTCGAGCTGGCCCCGGACGACCCCTTCATCCTCGACAGCCTGGGCTGGGTTTACTACCGCCGCGGCGAGCTCGATACCGCGCTCAAGCACCTCGAGCGTGCCTACGCGATGCGCAGCGACGCCGAGATCGCTGCCCACCTCGGCGAGGTCCTGTGGAAACTGTCGCGGCGGGAGGATGCCGATCGCCTGCTGAACGAGGCGCTGGCGGCACACCCCGACAACACCCTGCTGCGCGACACTGCCGCGCGCCTGCGCGCGCAATGACACCAAGCACGGCACGGGCGGCGGCCGGGCGCCGCGCCGGCGCTGCATGCGCACTTGCGGCCAGCGCCGCCCTTTGGCTGGCGGCGTGCGCGCCGCTGGCGCCGGCCCCGGCGAACCTGGCGTCTCGACAAGCCGTCACCGCTTTCGAACTCGAAGGCCGCATCTCGGCCAGCGACGGCGAACGCGCCGCCAGCGGTCGCATCGAGTGGCAGCATGGTCCGGCCGCCGACACCTGGACCCTGTTCAGCCCGCTCGGCCAGATTGCCGCCCGGCTTGAGCGCGATACGGGTGGCGCCATGCTGATGACCGCCGACGGCCAGCGCACCGCCGCAGCGAGCGTCGACGAACTGCTGCCGCGGGTGCTCGGCGTCGACGTGCCGGTCGCCCGACTCAGCCGCTGGGTGCAGGCCGCACCCGAAGCGGATGCCGAAGTGCGCGCGCTCGACGCGCTCGGGCGCCCCGCCGTCGTCATCGACCGGGGCTGGCGCATCGACTACGCAAGCTACGCGGATACTTCGTCCGACGCGCCGCCTGCGCGCATCGACATTTCGCGCGGCGACGCGCGCATCCGCCTGATCGTCGACCAATGGACTCCTCTGCCCTGAACCCGCGCGGCGCCGACGCCTGCCTGCGCGACTGCCCGGCGCCGGCCAAGCTGAACCTCTTCCTGCACGTGCTCGGCCGTCGCGCCGACGGCTATCACCTGCTGCAAACCGCGTTCCGCCTGCTCGACTGGGGCGACACACTCGACTTCAAGCGCCGCGACGACGGCGTGATCCACCGCAGCAGCGTGCTCGAAGGCGTGCCCGAAGAGCAGGACCTGGTGGTGCGCGCGGCGCGCCTGCTGCAGACGCGCACCGGCACCCGGCTCGGCGCCGACATCCATGTGGACAAGGTGCTGCCGATGGGCGGCGGCATCGGCGGCGGCAGCTCCGACGCCGCGACTACGCTGATCGCGCTCAACCGGCTGTGGCAGACAGGCCTGAGCCGCGCCGAACTGCAGCTCATCGGGCTCGAACTCGGCGCCGATGTGCCGGTGTTCGTCTTCGGTCGCGATGCCTTTGCCGAGGGCGTGGGCGAAGCCCTGCAGGCGCTCGAGCTGCCTCCGGCCTGGTACGTGATCGTGTCGCCCGGGGTGGCCGTTCCCACTGCCGAAATTTTTTCCGCACCGGGGTTGACGCGAAATACCTCGCCCATCAAAATGGCGGACTTCGTAGCGGGCACGACCCGGAACGATCTGCAGCCGGTGGCCTGCGATCTGTATCCTGAAGTGGCGCGTGCGATCGAATGGCTGGGCCTTCGTGCGCCGGCCCGGATGACAGGCTCGGGCGCCTGCGTGTTTGCGGAGGTGGCATCGGAATTCGAAGCTCTCCGCATCGTCGAGGCCTGCCCTGCGCCGTGGCAGGCCTGGAAGGCAAGAAGCCTGGCTCGTCATCCGTTGTACGAATGGTTAGAATAGCGGCCGTTTCGTCCATCGATCCACGCCAGGCGCGCAGGCGAAAAGGTTCTTGGGGAGTCGCCAAGTCGGTTAAGGCACCGGATTTTGATTCCGGCATTCGAGGGTTCGAATCCTTCCTCCCCAGCCATACAACGACGGGCAGGCCACAGGCCTGCCCGAGTCGTTTTTGCACGATGATTCGTACGGCATCTCGGAGTAGCAGTCATGCCCCACGGCAGCCTGATGGTCTTCACCGGCAACGCCAACCCCAAACTCGGCGCCGACGTCGCGCGCCGACTGGGAATCTCCCTCGGTTCGGCCACGGTGGGACGGTTCTCGGACGGCGAGGTGAACGTCGAACTGCTCGAGAACGTGCGCGGCAAGGACGTCTTCGTCCTCCAGCCCACCTGTTCGCCGACCAACGAAAACCTGATGGAACTGCTGATACTGGTCGATGCGCTCAAGCGCGCCTCGGCCGGCCGCATCACCGCAGCCATCCCCTACTTCGGCTATGCGCGCCAGGATCGCCGCCCGCGCTCGGCGCGCGTGCCGATCACGGCCAAGGTCGTCGCCAACATGCTGCAGGCGGCAGGCGTCCAGCGCCTGCTGACGATGGACCTGCACGCCGACCAGATCCAGGGCTTCTTCGACATTCCGGTGGATAACGTCTATGCCGCACCGGTGTTGCTGGCCGACCTCGACAAGCAGAAGTACGACGATCTGCTCGTGGTTTCGCCCGACGTCGGCGGCGTGGTGCGCGCCCGCGCCTTCGCCAAGCGCATGGAGTGCGACCTGGCGATCATCGACAAGCGTCGCCCCAAGGCCAACGTGTCGGAGGTGATGAACATCATCGGCGAGGTCGAGGGTCGTACCTGCGTGATCATGGACGACATCGTCGACACCGCCGGCACACTGTGCAAGGCTGCCAGCGCGCTGAAGGAAAGCGGCGCCAAGCGCGTGCTGTCATACACCACCCACGCCGTGTTGTCCGGCGCCGCGGTTGCGCGCCTGAACGACTCCGAGCTCGACGAGCTCGTGGTCACCGACACCATCCCGCTACGCGAAGACGCCAAGGCCTGCAAGCGCATCCGCCAGATCTCGGTCGCCTCGCTGCTGGCCGACACCATGCTGCGCATCAGCAACGAGGAGTCCGTCTCCTCGCTGTTCATGGAGTAAGTTTTCTTCCGCGGCCTGCCGCGGATCTTTCCGTCTTCGTCTGGTCGCGGGCGAGGACATTCAACCAGGAGCAACACAATGCAAATCGAATTCAAGGCCAGCAAGCGCGATGCACAGGGTACGGGTGCGAGCCGCCGCCTGCGTCGCGCCGGCCAGCTGCCGGGCATCATCTACGGCGCCGACAAGGAAGCGCTGCCGATCACGCTCGACCACAACGAGCTGTACCACCTGCTGCGCAAGGAGGCCTTCCACGCCTCCCTGCTCGACATCGATGTCGAGGGCGACAAGGAACTGGTCGTGCTGCGCGACACCCAGTGGCACGCGTTCAAGCAACAAGTGCTGCACATCGACTTCCAGCGCGTCGTGCGTGGCCAGAAGATGCACATGAAGGTGCCGCTGCACTTCGTCGGCGGCGAGACCTGCCCGGCTGTCAAACTGGGCGACTGCATCATCTCCCATGTCATGACCGAGATCGACATCGAGTGCCTGCCGAAGGACCTGCCCGAGTTCATCGAAGTCGACCTGTCCGCCTTCGAAGCCGACCAGTCGGTCCATGTCTCCGAACTCAAGATGCCCGAGGGTGTCGAGGTCGTGCCGCACGGCGAGGGTGACCCGGTTGTCGCCACTGCCCTGGTCGTCATGGCCGAGCCCACCGAAGAGGAAGGCGAAGAAGGCGAAGCCGAGGGCGAAGGCGAAGAAGGCGAAGAAGGCGAAGGCGAAGAGGCCTGATCCCCTTCCGACCGCCTGCCCATCCGGATGCTGGAGACCGATAGCCGATGACCGCTGCGCCCTCGCGCCCCCTGCGACTCATCGTCGGTCTCGGCAATCCGGGGGCCGAATACTCCGAAACCCGGCACAACGCCGGGTTTTGGTTTTGTGAGCGGCTCGCCGACAAGCTCGGCGTGCGCTTCTCGCATGAATCCCGCTTTCACGGCCTCGTCGCCAACGCACGCGAGGCCGGGGTCTGGCTGCTGATGCCGCAGACCTACATGAACCGCTCGGGCCAGGCGCTCGGCGCGCTG